>CAZLLD010000211.1:0-1616 GCA_964560225.1 uncultured Bacteroidales bacterium | reverse complement strand
CACCTGGTTCCGGACCAATACCCTGGAACTTGAAGCCGGGAAACCGATTGACCTGGTAGTGGATGTTGTTGTTAACAAAAATTCTCCTGTTGAACATGTGATGATTGAGGTTCCTATTCCGGGGGCCTGCAGTTATGCTGATAAACGGCAGGAATACTTTGGAGTTGAGACCTACCGTGAATATTTTAAGGAAAAAACCCTGATATGCTGTGAGAAATTGAATCCCGGCAAATACAGCTTCAGCATCAGTTTACTTCCCCGCTTCACGGGAACATATGTATTAAATCCGGCCAGTGTGGCGCTCATGTACATTCCTGTTGTAAACGCAAACACGAATATGGAAAAGGTGCTGGTCAGATAGTCTGTGCTCAAATAAATCCGATTGCTTCACGTTAAAAATGATGAGATTTGAATGTGATCATGAATCCTGTGGATAAAAGAAGAATCCTTCATATCGTTTTATACACTGCAGCAGCAATCCCTGTTGTCATCGTGCTGGTTGTTTTCGTCAGGGCATCTTGCCTGTTGCAAAGCAAAGACGAATTGCGCCATATTAAAAATGCCACCGCAACGGTGGTGCTCTCCTGCGATGGCGAGCTGATCGGAAAGATATTTACCGAAAACCGCACCGGCGTTACCTGGGAACAAATCCCCGGTCACCTCCCGGAAGTTTTGGTAGCCACTGAAGATGCCCGCTTTTTTAACCACAACGGCGTTGACACACGCAGTCTTTTCAGGGTATTTTTTAAAACCATCCTGCTCCGGAGGGAAAGTGCCGGTGGCGGCAGCACCATCACCCAGCAGCTGGCCAAAAACCTGTTCGGAAGAAATATCCGGGGCCCGTTTGCCCTGCTTACCATCAAGCTCAAGGAAGCCATGCTGGCCCGCCGGCTCGAAAAGCTGTTTTCGAAGGAGGAAATTCTTACCCTGTACCTCAACACCGTGCCGTTCGGTGAAAACATCTTTGGAATTGAAACTGCGGCACAACGTTACTTCAATACAAAAACTGAAAAGCTTAAAATTGAGGAATCAGCAGTTCTTGTGGGCATGCTGAAAGCCAATTATGTGTATAATCCACGGATTCATCCCGATAACGCACTGAAGCGGAGAAACCTGGTGTTCCGGCAAATGCAGAAATACGGTTACCTGGACTCTCCTGCGGCAGATTCTCTCAGCAAGCTTCCTTTGAAACTGCGGTATGCCAACCTGGAAGCCAATGGGCAGGCCGATTACTTTGTTTACCAGGTTAAAAATGAAGCCAAACAGATCCTGAAAAACATCGAATCCTCTTCCGGTAAAAAATGGAACCTCGAGGAAGACGGACTCATCATCACCACCACCCTGGATCTGCGCATGCAGCAACTGGCCAACCAGGCATTCCGAGACCACCTTCCCACCATGCAACACCTGTTGGACAGGCAATATCAAAGTAAACACGGAAAAAGAACCCTTGATAACCTGGTAAAGAGTGAGCTCAGGCGGCTCGATCTCAATGATAATGTAAATGATACAAAGATCAGGCAGGTTTTCACGTGGAATGGTATCCGGTCAGACTCTATGTCATTATCTGACAGTATCAGGCATTCGATAAAACTGTTGCAGGCAGGACTGCTGGC
>CAZLLD010000210.1:0-1645 GCA_964560225.1 uncultured Bacteroidales bacterium | reverse complement strand
CTGCATAAAAACAGGCTCAATATGCGGTGCGGAAAATCGTGCGCATACAATTGCGCATACAAGCCACCCCAGGAATGTCCGAACAGGTGGAATGTCCTCAGGTTAAAATAATCTGCTATGCAATTGATGTCGCTGATGAAGTCGGTCATGTCAAAACTTAACCCGTTAATGTCTGTCATTCCGATTCCCCGCTGGTCAAAGGTGATCACCTGCAGTTTTTCAGCCAGGATCTCTCTTACCTCGGTCATTTCATCGGGCACACCCGGACCGCCATGTAACAGAATTATAGTATCTGCTCCCGGCCGGCGATAAAATTTCACCGCCAGCCTGCAATTGCCGTTAACCACGATATGCTCTTCCGCAACCTGTGCCATCTGCTTATCTGAAATCATTATATAATAAATACTTCCTGCGCAATATCCTGAACTGCTCGAGGTCAGCCTGCCAGGTTTCGCGGATTTCTGTTGCTGTTTTACCTGCCACAATCTGTTTTCTTAAACCGGAGGTACCTGCCAGCTGATCAAAATATGCTGTGAAAAAACTCTCTTTGCTTCCCATGGCATGATAGGCATCAATGAGCCATTCCAGGTTGATCTCCTTCATTTGTGCGAGTTGTGCGATGGTCAGTTTCCGCAGATCTCTTCCGTAGCAGGTTTGATTGGCAAAAAGAGGAGCTTTATTGGCCGTGTTGGGTTTTGGTACAAAGGAAAAGGTTGTCTCAGGATAATCCGGATGTCCGAAAACCCGGAACGGAAAATCAGTGCCTCTTCCCAGGCTCATGATGGTTCCTTCGAAAAAACACAATGACGGGTAGAGGTAAATGGCCTCCATGGAATTCAGGTTGGGAGAAGGGTTTACAGGCAGGCGGTAAAGCGAATCATGACTGTAATTGGCACAGGTAATCACTTTCAAATCACATTTGATTCTGCCTGCCAGCCAGCCTTCATCGTTGATCATGGTGGCCAGTTCCCCAATGGTCATTCCGTACACCACCGGGATGGGATGCATTCCGACAAAAGACTGAAAGGCAGGCTCCAGCACAGGGCCATCCACATAATGACCCAGTGGATTGGGCCGGTCGAGAAGCAAAAGCGGCTTGCTGTTTTCAGCACAGGCCTCCATTGCATAATGTAATGTGGAAATATAGGTGTAAAAGCGAACACCCACGTCCTGCATATCGAATACCACCACATCAATACCATCCAGATCACCGGGAGCAGGTTTCTTTTTCTTTCCGTAAAGGCTTACTATGGGTATTCCTGTGGTACCATAGGTACCATCCTGTATGAGATCACCGGCTCCGGCTTGTCCGGTTAATCCATGCTCCGGACTGAAAATTTTCATCAGCCTGATTCCGGCACGGACCAGCGTATCTGCCAGATGAATGTCCCCAATTCGTGAAGTCTGGTTGGCAACCAGTGCAACAGACTTACCACCCAGCAGGGGAAAGTATGCCGATGTTCGGGCAGACCCGGGTAATACAGCCAGTTCCGGCGGCACACCAGCACAGGCAGCAAAAAAAACCGACAAGAAAAGAAGTACTTGCACCGTTTTTGGTTTCCAACAAATCATGGCTTGAAATATTTAAGTCTGGTGGCCCGGAATGACATTCGCTAAAATTACTACAATAATTAATATCTTTGAA
>CAZLLD010000209.1:0-1646 GCA_964560225.1 uncultured Bacteroidales bacterium | reverse complement strand
CCTTCAGGGCATACGCGTCAACTTAAGGAAAAATATTAAGCACGGAGTGCTTGAACCTGCCTGCCGGCAGGCAGGTTTGAATAACGCCGGGTGAAACCCGGTGTTATTAGGCGGTAGGAGTTTTCCAACCACGGAGTGGTTGAATATTATTTGGTTTCTGCTATTCATAATTCAACCACTCCGTGGTTGTTGGAAATCGAAGCCATTGTTTGCACCGGGTTTCACCCGGCGCTATTCACATTGAATCGCTCCGCGATTTAAATCAAATTCATATACGTTTGGCATATAATATATTACCATATAAAGTTGTCGGCTATGGTTTGTATCTACGCCTTAAACATGAAGTATACCGCCCCAATCATGCAGATTCCCGCATACAGGTAATTGGTTTTCAAAGGCTCCTTGAGGTAAAGTAAACTGAAAGGTATAAAAACGCTTAACGTAATCACTTCCTGGATTATTTTTAACTGCCCTACGGTCAGCTGGCTTGCACCCACCCTATTGGTAGGTACCTGAATCAGGTATTCGAAAAGGGCAATACCCCAACTCAATAAAGCTGCAATAAACCAATGACTGGTTTTCATATTCTTCAGATGTCCGTACCAGGCAAAGGTCATGAATAAATTGCTGCAGGTAAGTCCGATTACAACGGTGATAATGGTTCTCATTTACTGTTAATCAAAATAGCTTTAATAATCATCTGAGCTTTAAACGAAAAAAAAGGATCCGGGTTATTGAAATAATCCGGCCGCAAAAATACTGTTTCATGGATAAATCCATGATGAAATGTTACAGCAATTTCCCAACTTCACGCAGGCCTTGCAATAAAAGAATGCTGAACCACTATTCCTTGTCCGGATCAACCGTGTGCAACAAATTCAGGCTGTGTAACTTAACCATCATGAGGTGAGTGTATTGCTGACTGAAAAAAAACGGTAAGAAAGAATTGTTTGCTCCTGACAAAAATATAAGAGGATGCGCTTGCTTATAAAAATAAAATTTATATAAATTTACCCCGTTAGTAAGGATAACCTAAATGACTTGTAAAGCGTGGCGAAAAAGCGTATTATAAAATCGTATGAGCAACTGTCGGAGGAGCTGGTAGAAAAATTAAAAGAAAAATACCCCGACGGTTATGAGGATCGGACCATCACCTTCACCAACCCGAGAGGCGAAATTGAAGTGGCCATTCCATTCGAAACCGACGATATCTATTATCTGATCAAGCTTCCCAGGGTTAATCCGGCTGAAGAGGAAGAAGAACAGGAATCCTCCTCGTTTGATGAATTCGACAATTTTGAAAGCCTCGAAATCGGTGACGATGTCTCCGAAGACGATGAATAAATGAGTCGCTTTGGATACTCACATCATACTGCCAGGCGCGGACCATCTCCGCGCCTGTTTTTATTTTACACCCCCAAAGCTAAGCTTAGTCTCCAGACTAAGCTTTTTTACCCCAGCTTATACTCTCCAATCAATCTCCTGCAACCCATGTCGGGCTAATATCTCATTTGTTTTGGAAAAATGCCTGCACCCGAAGAATCCGTTGTAGGCCGAATACGGCGAAGGATGTGCAGCCTTCAGCACATAGTGCCGGTTTGTATCTATAATCGCCTCCTTTTCCTGGGCAAACTTGCCCCACAACA
>CAZLLD010000208.1:0-1742 GCA_964560225.1 uncultured Bacteroidales bacterium | reverse complement strand
TGCAGATTTATTTCTACAAAGTTAATGTTTCATTATTAATTTGCAACTACACTAGGTTTCCTTGTTGGTCACTTTTTAGACTATATAAAGCAATTCAATTGGAAACATTAGAAACGGATCATAAGTATTATTACAGAAGAGAAGTGCACTATCGTTGGATCTTTTTCTTTTGGGTAAAGACATTTCTCTGGTTAGAATCAGAAGATATACTTTGTCGTGAAAAACATGGATTATAAAACGCCAGCAGCTAACAACCGGTTATACGCAATTGCCGTGCCTTTCGGTTGCTATTGTCTGCTCATTTGACCACCTAGCGGGTAACACGACTCGATAGCGCCTTGAATCGGCAACAGCGTATACCGGTAAGCGTTTGTGAATGATTTTAAAAAAGGAACAGAATATATCCAGATTACTTTTATTATCTTATCAATAGAGATAATCAATGAAGAAGATATTGTGATATTCATAACCCAATAATAAATAATCTAACTATTATGAGGACTTATTGCCTATTTTCATTATTAATTTTATACTGTGTTAACACATATTCTCAGGATACAATTAACCTATACTTAGATGCAAAATTTCAACAAGTTGAAAGCAAAAGAAAAGCTGTTATACTGAGAAAAGCTACAACTCGCGATGATCATTATATTTTAAAAGATCAATATATCAATGGTGAGATGTTAAATTATGGCGAATTCATTTCAGTAAATCCATTTATCGAGGATGGCCTATCTCGGCATTATGAATCTGGAAGACTATATTCTACTGGAAACTATAAGAACGGGAAATTATCAGGCAAATGGATTTATGCAATTGGTAATTATCTCGATACAGTTGATTATTCCTTTGTGGAAAAATATTACAACGAATTTAGGGATTCTTGTATGAACACCAAAGAAATGAATAAGATTTCTATAACTACAAATGATTCAACTATAATATTAGAAGATTTGCAGAAGTTTTTTAAACATAATCTACATTTTCCATCAAGATCCAAGGATCTTAAAGAAAGCATTAATTGTAATTTGTATTTTAATATTGACACTACTGGTCATATTTATTGCCCGGAAATATCGAATTGCATGGGTGATGATGATTTTGTATATGAGTTATTAAGAGTACTTTTCTTGTATAAATCTGATCTTAAAATTCAAACTCCATTGAATTTATCAATGCCAATTTTTTATGATATTGAACCTTCATTTGTTTTTGTTGAAAAAGTGGCGACTTTTCAATCTGGAAATCTTGAAACCTTCAGAATGTGGGTTCAAAATAACCTTGTGTATCCTTCGGATGCTATAAAAAAAGGTGTATCAGGGAGGGTGACAATACAGTTTGCGGTAACCTCAAAAGGCGAGGTAGTAGATGTGAAAATCCTTAGAGGAATAAACTCTTCACTGGATAAAGAAGCTTATCATGCTGTTTTATCCTCCCCTAAATGGGAAGCAGCACAACAAGGAGGACGTGCTGTTCGCCAGCAATTTGTTATGCCAATTATTTTTACTCTTCCAACGCAATAGAGATAGGATAAATTGATGAAGTGAAAAGAATAAAACCATTCACAACATGCGGTCATACGCAATTGCCGGGCAGAGGGGTTGCTAATGTGAGTTCACTTTGCTATCTTTCGGGTAACACGACAAGTGAGCGCTCAGAAACGGCAACAGCGCATACCGCCGAACGTTATAGGCCATTGAGGAGGACGCAAAAATGGACTCTCTTCGTTGGAGCCTTAG
>CAZLLD010000207.1:0-1861 GCA_964560225.1 uncultured Bacteroidales bacterium | reverse complement strand
ACAGTAACCAATGCAGCACTTGTTACACCATTATTGATAACAATTGCCCTGACATAAACACTGTCGTGAACGCCTAATGAATTTGATCCTAATTGTTCTTTCGAAGGAGTTATATTTAATTTTGCAGCACCAACTTTAATCTGATTTGATACTGTAATCGGATTTGACACTTTAGTCTGATTTGATGCTTTCTTCTGGGCAAAACACCCCAAGGTGCTAATTAGAATTGTTGTTAACAGAATTGCAATTGGTTTCATTTTATTATCTTTTTTAATTTATTAATCCCTATTCAAATTTCAAAAAAAGCATCGGCAACAAGAAAGCACAGCATGATAACCCTAACCTATTAACCTAAAATCATACCCTGGCAAACCTGCAATACCATTGCTATCAGCTGCCGATGCGCACATTTTTAACTCAATACAAAATCTTGGTTCTTAATTTTAACTGCACTATTTCTTCACTAACCATCTTCTCCATGATTTTATACCCTTCCAGATTTGGGTGAACACCATCCGGAGAGTATTTCTGAAGCAGTCCTCCCTTATCATCTACAAAAGGCGTATAAAAATCAACATAAGGAATCTTATTGCTTATTGCATATTCCTTAAGCATTTGGTTTAATTTCAATATTTTTTCGACAGGCTTAATTGTTTTATTCCACGAATACTGATAAACAGGCATAACCGCACACAAAATTGGTACTATGTTGTTTGCCTTAGCAATCTCAGCCATAGATACAATATTGCCAAATATATTCTCCAACGAAATGGGACCAGTATTTTCTGCAATATCATTTGTACCTGCCAATATCGTAACCGCTACAGGTTTCAAATTAACCACGTCCTGACGAAAGCGCAAAAGCATCTGAGAAGTTGTTTGCCCGCCTATTCCTCTGCCAATAAACTGATTCTTCTCAAAAAAATCCTTATCAAACATGAACCAGTTTTCAGTTATGGAATTCCCGTAAAAAACAACAGGGTTTTTAAGAGCTTTCGATGCTATTCCCTTATTGTCGTCACTATATCTTGACAGGTTACTCCAATCCTTCTTCATTGCTTCAGCCTGTGATGTCTGCATTTTCTGCATGTCTTTGTAAGTCATTCTTGCTTGAAATCCCTTCGGATTTTCAGGCCATAGAAATCCTTCTCCGCCAAGCCAGTCAATAAATGACTGCATCCAACCGTCGGTGGGGTTGAAATTTTTATCAGCACCGAAACCATGTCCACCACGGCTATAAACCAGCAATTCCACAGATTGATTCGCGGCTTTCCACCGGTCAAATGTTTTAATACTTTGAGGAACAAGGTTCAGGTGATCATCATTGGCAACCACAATGAATGCCGGAGTTTTTTCCTGAGGTACGTTGCCCTCGATTTCACCAATCCAGGAATATATGGGGGCAATGAAATTCGGCCGGTTCTCATCATTACAATTATATGCTACCGACAAGGTTACCGTGCCACCTGCAGAGAATCCCATAAAGCCAATCCTGTTCGGATTTAACCCGTATTCGGCCGCATTTTTTCTGACATGGGAAATAGCAGCAAGCCCATCTTTCATTGCATAAGGAATTATTGTAGAGATCATGGAATCTCTTTTGGCATCTGTTTTGAAGAAATTCTCATTCAGTTCAGTGAATGCATTACTGGCAGTATGAACAAGGCTATACTTCAATATAAATGCGTCAACTCCGTGATCATTCAGGTATTTTGCGACCTCAACTCCTTCATTGTCGATGGAAATAATCTGCAAAGCACCGCCGGGTGCAATAATTACAGAAGTACCGGAGATATTGTTCTTGGCAGGATAGTATAACAAGGAAGGTTTTACTACATTATATACTATTCGTTTATTGGGA
>CAZLLD010000206.1:0-1941 GCA_964560225.1 uncultured Bacteroidales bacterium | reverse complement strand
GCTAAATCGACCACAAAGCGCTTCGAAGACGCAACAGCACATACCGGCGAGCGTTTGGCAGCAATGGCAAAAAAGATTGATACAACTAAAAATAATTTTATGATCCATGATAGATTACTACAAAATTCTTGGAGTGTCAACAACATCATCATTAATTGACATTAAAAAGGCATATAGACAATTAGCTTTAAAACATCATCCAGACCGAAATCATGGTGACAAAAACTCTGAGGAGGCTTTTAAAAAAGTAACGGAAGCTTATGAAATATTGTCTGATCCTAAAGAAAGAGAGAAATATGATTTTGATTACAATCAATATAAGCAGTCGTCAAATAGACAAGAAAAGAATTCACAAAATAAAAGCAGTAGCGAAAACTTTTCACCTCAAGATCTTCTCAATTACATTATAACAATAAGAACAGAAGCATCAAGCGTTAGTAAAGAGATGATTAATAAGCGAAATCTTTTCGATACTTTAGATGAAATATTAACAAGAAACATTGAATTTCTAATTCATAGGAATGACCTTGAAGTAAATGCAAAAATAATAGCTGAAGTATTATTATGCTGCAAATTTTTAGGATATGACAAACACCCAGCCAAATCCTTAATTTATATTGAAGACTTGGCTCCAAAGTTGGCTAGATTAGCTTGTGCCAATAATGAGTTAATAAGAGCAATTTATGATTTTGTTAAAAGACAGAAACAGATGAGATATTGGCACCAGTATAAAGGGCATGTTTTTGTCGTAATTGTAGTATTAACAATACTCCTAATAGCACTTTATAATGATAATTTTTCATCCTCTAATCCATCTTCTGAGGTTTCAGAAACCCAAATTAATCCAGCTAATGGAGACCTAAATAATACTTTTATTACAAAGGAGACAACAAACGAACAAACATTAGAACAAAAACTTGAACTAGAAAAGGAAAGACTATTAAGTGAAGGCTGGGAAACTCAAGAACTGGCAAATGGACAGTTTCCTTCATGTTACAATTTTGTTCCTAAAAAGAGTGATATTGATAACTATATTGAAATTCATGTTGGTGGAGGAACGGATGTTGCGATTAAAGTTATGAGTTTTGCAGATGAAAAGTGTATCAGATATGTTTTTATAAATAGCGGTTCTATGTATAAAATCCGAAATATACCTGAAGGGTTATATTATTTGAAAATTGCATATGGTAAAGAATGGTACTCCAAAACGCTGAATGGTCAATGTATTGGTAAGTTTATTCGTAATCCTTTATATGAAAAGGGAGAGGAGATTCTTGATTTTAAATTAAAATACTCTGATGATGGCTATAGTATTCCAAGTTATCAACTAGAACTTGATGTTATTTCTTCAAATCCATCAAATACTTTCAATACACAAGGTATATCAGAGTCTGAGTTTAATCAATAATATGATGCGTAAATCACCAATTTTATTAGTTCTAATTCTTTTACTTGCATCTTGCAGTAATAAAAACGACTGTAGTCAACTCCCTAGTAGCTACAATAGCTATGAGGAAGCTATGAAGACCATTGAAGCAAGTTCCTTTAAAATAGAAGAAAGTATTAATACGTCAAAAAGTTCATGGATAAAAGGAGCCACTTTTTATAGCTGTGATAGTATTCAGGGATTTTTTATTCTTAAAACAAAAAGAAAGGATTATCTATATTCAAGCATGCCCATTGAGATATGGAATGGATTTAAAAATGCAGAATCGTTTGGGAGTTATTACCATAAATTTATAAAAAATAGATACATTTTTGAACTAGATAATTAGTCATTTATTATTTTTTTGTAGTTTAAAATATAGCTTATAAAAGCCACAGCTGCCAACAACCGGTCATACGCAATTGCCGGACAGAGGGGTTGCTAATGTTGGTTCATTTGGTTATCTTTCGGGTAACACGACAAGCGAGCGCTCCGAAGCGGCAACTGCGCATACC
>CAZLLD010000205.1:0-2111 GCA_964560225.1 uncultured Bacteroidales bacterium | reverse complement strand
CAATAACTGCATAGTAACATGCATAATACAATCTGTTGACTGATGTTTGATAAAAACCCAGCCTGAGAAGATCATCGACCTCTGACAGCGTATCCTTGGCCCTTTTTAACCTGTATTGAATCAGATCTGATTTGGAACCCTTCATAGTTCAATACCTTCTTTTAAAACATTTTTGTAAAAAGGGGTGATTCGATGCCGTTTATTCCAGTCTGCATCTGATAGTATCAATGGGCTAATAATTTTTCCGGTATTGAATTCAATATCATATAAAGGGAAAGCAATTCTTTTTTCGTCCTGAAAGGTGACTCGTTTTCGGTTGATCAGAATCAACAGGTCAATATCTGAGTCTTTTTTTTCATCACCTCTGGCGTAGGATCCATAGAGAATGATACGTGCTTCAGGCTCAACCGAACGTACACGCTCGGCTATCTGATACAATATGTTTCTTTTGGAAATCATAGTGAGACTTTCTTATTGCAAAGATAATTCGGATAAGCCGAAGAATAGTTGGAAAAGTTAAAAAAGTCGTGCAGTCTTTAAGTCGTTAAGCATTTGTCCATGCAGGTTGCTGCAGAGGGCAAGGAGTGCGATTGGGATAGGCTTACTCATTATTTTAACAGAAAGAATACGAAGAATAAATGTCTGCGACATGTTGGTTTTTTAACACAGCTTGTCCCGCCTTAGCGGGAAAGAACAAGAAGAGAGATCTTTTTTAGCCACGAACCTGCCTGCCGGCAGGCAGGGGCACCAAGGCACCAAGTTATAGTTTCCATGCTTTAATAATGGTATATGGTATTAAACTTTGTGTCTTAGTGACTTAGTGGCACTTTTTTCCTGATGCTTTGGAATGCTGAGAACCTGGTTGACTGGAAGGCCCGGTGGCTATATTTTCATTTATCCGTTACGTCGCATGCTGATCCAGAAGCTGAAAAAGGGATCGTCAATTTCGTATTTGTTGCCGGTTTTTATAATATAACCGCTTTTCATCATTCGGGTTAAACTGCTGAAAACAGTACTGGATGCACCCATATCATATTTCCTGTAAAAGGCTTCCGACAATGGGGTATGTCCGCTCTCAGCCAAACCTATCATAAGTTTCCGGTCGGTTCTGTTGAGTGTTCCCCACAGCCTTTCATAATCCATAAAAGGATTGGATTTTGTCATTCCGATAATTATCGTTGCGAATATTGTCGCAATATATAATTCAAAATATGCGAATAGAAATGCAAAAGTATGAAGAAATAGTCGTGCAGTCATGCAGTCAAGTTAGTCGTGCAGTCATGCAGTCAAGTTAGTCGTGCAGTCTGGGAGTCTTGCAGCCTGCCTGCCTGGCTTGGGCTATGAGATGGCAGGCAGGTCGTGCAGTCTGCTGGTCTGATAGTCTGCCAGGCAGGCCCATTATCAAGTATCCGGCGGGTAATTTTATATAAGCAAAAAGTCCTCAAAATTATCGCGTGTAATGATTTTCATTTCACTAGCGGGATAAGCGGATATAAATGAGGAGGGAAATTTACTTTTTGCCGTTCTGCTCCATTTGATTTCAGCCGCAAGAAATTTTCCATCCATTTCTTCTATATAATCGATTTCCTGTTGTGCCTGTGTTCTCCAAAAATACCTGTTCATCCACATCCGTTTGTAACCGGTTGCTTTAAGACGTTCGGTGATAATGAAATTTTCCCATAAAGCTCCGGCATCCTGCCTTAAGTTTAGCGGGCTGAAGTTCCGGATAATCGCATTCCGGATACCATTATCGTAAAAGTAAACCTTCCGACTCTTTTTCAGTTCATTCCTTAAATTCCTGCTTAACGATTTCAATGTGTAAACAATATAAGCCTGTTCCAATAAATCAATATATCTTTCTACTGTTTGGTTATCGGCACCTATTATCTGACCTATTTCATTAAAGCTGATCTGATTTCCGACCTGCAATGCCAATGCCTGCAGCAATTTTTCCAGCAGACTCGTTTTTTTCAACCGCTCATAAGCAAAAAGATCTTTGTACAGATAGGCATCCGTAAGCCTTTGTAGTGTTTCCCGCTCATTCCCTGCTGAAGTTACTACTTCGGGGTAATAGCCGTAAATCATACGGTGTTCAATCAATCGTTTTTCCT
>CAZLLD010000204.1:0-2145 GCA_964560225.1 uncultured Bacteroidales bacterium | reverse complement strand
ATTATGTTCAATACTCATATTTGTTAGAAGCCACATAACATTAACATTTTTTCAAAAGTAAATAAAAAGCAGGACTATTAGTTACAGGACTAAAATATTGTTCACATGCTTTTCTGCCTTTCTGACCAACAGTTCTTGCAAGTTCCGGATTATCATATACAAAAGTAAGCATTTCTGCTGATTCATCAGGATCCTCTGGGTTTATGAGAAAAGCAGATTCTATATTTTTAAGATATAAACCTACATCACTCACTTTTGATGTAATTACCGGATTACCTGTTGCCAATTGTTCACCTAACTTGAATGGGAAACCTACATTAGCAAAAGCTGAATTATTTCTTGTGATCAATAATACATCTGCATTTGCTAAATGCTTGAGAATAGTAATGCTCATCCAGCCTTTCTGCAAAGTTCAACTTTTCATTATCATTAACGTGCACTAACAGTTGTTTCTTTATTGTTTCAGGACAATTCCCGGTCAATATTAAATTAGGATTATGATGCAAAAAATTGAATAATGCAACTTCCTCAATTACATTCATGATCTTATTTGGTTTCTAACATTTGTAATACTTTAATCAGCCGGTTTCTGTGTGACTCGCATCGCACTATATTTAATAAAGTATTCCTCTTATACTCGGAAATTCTGTGTCTGAATAAAAATGGCAGATATTTCCGAATTCTGTATTTAAATCTGGAGTTTGATTTTATCATATTGAATAACCAGATCTTAGCTTTAAGATACTCTTTCTCCCAATAATCATCGAATGATTTCTTGTCCTCAATTATTTCATTTATTTGTTTGATATGCGTCAGAATTTTTATTTTTTCTTCATTTTCCAACAGTTCCATTTTTGTAAATGAATTATTCATCTTTATCGGGTAGAGTTGGAATTTAATAGAATCATCAATATATATTTTGGCCAATAATCCGGTCAGCCATTCATCTGTTATTTTGGCTTTGGTAGGTGCGAGAAAATTTCCCAAGCCAAAGAGTAAAGGCTTATTATTATAATAAATAGCACCGCTGTACCGATGCGTATGATGCGCAACCACTGTGTCTGCCCCAATATCTATCATGAATTTGAAGTTCCGGACCATTTCTGGCGTAGGAAGATACTGATACTCTATACCGCCATGATAAACAACGAGTACATAATCGTTTTCTTTTTTTTCCCGGATAATATCATTATAGGCAGAAACCACATCAAACGGATTGGCTCCTGCATCATTTGATGAGGCGAGATTAAATTCGTGTTCACAATAATTTAAAATTGCAATCTTCTTGTCTTTGATGGTTAATTTGAGTGGTTTGGCAGCCTCAACAAAGTTAATGCCTGCTCCAACAATATAAATCCCATTTTCTTTGCAAAAATTAAGTGTATCTATTACACCTTCATTGCCGTAATCCCGGATATGGTTATTTGCCAAGGTGACTACATCAAAAGTGCTATTTATTATATGTTGTATTGATGTTGAGTTTATCTTATAGTTATTCCCTGTTTTACTAATCTTAGTATTGTTAACAGTTATAGGAGCTTCAAAGTTAGTTAATGAAACATCCTTATCTTTAATAATCTTCTGTAGTTCTGAAGAATATGAAAGCAAATTTTGGCTTGGTGGGATGAAATCACCTGTAAAGCATATTTTTATCATTTTATATTGCTAATATAAAGTTTGCTAACTGCTCTGAAATGTTTTCATAATGGAAATTAGCTTCAACTGTTAATCTGGCACTTATTCCAATGCTCTTTGCTGCTTCTGGCTTATCCTAGACAAATTTCTTTTGGCTCAAGTGGTCGTTCAAAATTTCCTATGACCAATGATGATTTTTTAAATGACTTATAAATATTTCTAAGCGGATTATAAACCCTACTGTGAAGAGAAACATCTTCGGTAAATATAATGTCCATCATATTTTCACTTAGTATAAAAAGAAAATCAGATACTTGTTAGTGCCTAATTATGCATAGAAGGAAATATGATATGAATTTTTGCCGATAAGGTTATACAGTTCAATTGTAAAGGTAAGTAAAAGCATATCTAATTTTTTCCTGATTATTTTCGAGGCTAAAATGCTTTTTTGCAGTCTTTTTACCTGATTCCCCTACATTTAATGCAAATTCATAGTTATTTACTATTTCA
>CAZLLD010000203.1:0-2146 GCA_964560225.1 uncultured Bacteroidales bacterium | reverse complement strand
GACATTCGCTAAAATTACTACAATAATTAATATCTTTGAAACCACAGTATAAACACGCATTGAAAACCGGATTATTCATAGCCACCCGACTGACTTTCTCTGACAAAGAGCAGTCCTCCTTCTCAGGTCCTGTGATCCGCATCTCTGTTATTGGGATTGCATTAAGTCTTGCGGTAATGATCATTGCCGTGGCTACGGTAACCGGCTTTAAAAGCGAGATCCGGAAGAAGATCATTGGTTTTGGATCGCACATCCAGATCATCAACTACGACGCCAACAATTCGTATGAAACCAGTCCCATTTCCAGGAATCAGCCATTCTTGCCGCTGCTTCAGGAATTGCCCGGCATCAGGCACGTACAGGTTTTTGCCACCAAACCCGGCATCATCAAAACCAAAGCGGGCATACAGGGCGCCATAGCAAAGGGTATTGGCAGCGATTTTGACTGGAGTTTTTTTTCGGGCAATATGGTTGCAGGGAAACCATTTCGGGTGAACGACAGTGTAAAAACCGACAGTGTGGTGATTTCGAAATATTTTGCCGACCTGCTGAAGCTGGAACCCGGTGACCGGTTTGCCATGTATTTTATTGACGATCGTCCGCGCGGACGTTCATTCACCGTATCCGGGATTTACCGTACCAGCCTGGTGGAGTTTGACAAGTCGTTTCTGCTGGTGGATATCGGCCATCTTCAGAGTCTGAATAACTGGGACAGTACACAAATTTCAGGCTTCGAGATCCTGATTGACGATTACTCCCGTTTGGATGCAGTTTCCTATGAAGTTTTCAATATAGCCGGTGTCCAATTCCAGGATGACGGCTCCAAATTACGGGTAATCAATGTTCGCGAAAGGTATCCCCAGATTTTCGACTGGCTGGGGCTTATTGATAAAAACGTTTGGGTACTGCTCGGCCTCATGCTGATTGTTTCAGCTTTTAATATGATTTCCGGGTTGCTGATCATCATTCTGGACCGAACTACCATGATTGGAATATTGAAAGCATTGGGGATGAACAACCGGGGAATCCGGAGTATCTTTTTGTACCAGTCGGTTTACCTGATGGCCAAGGGATTGTTATGGGGAAATTTATTTGGTATCGGGCTGTGCCTGTTGCAATATTATTTCAAAGTGATCACCCTGAATCCCGAGTCGTATTTTCTGGAATATGTCCCGGTTAACTTCAACCTTTGGCATCTTTTATTGTTAAACACAGGTACGCTGATCATTACGCTCACAGTGCTAATTTTGCCTTCGATGGTTATTTCGCGTATTGATCCTTCAAAAACGATAAGGTTTGACTGAATGCAGATTGACAGGGAGTGGATTGAGAAACTGGAAGCAAGGCTGAAAGAACCTTTACCCGGAAACGAGGTGCACAAAAGGATGTCGCCTGCCGTAAGGCGTCCTGTATTAAAAAGCAGTCTGCTCAGAAACAGTGGTGTGTTGTTGTTGCTTTATCCTGCAGGCAGCACCTGGAATACCCTTTTTATTAAGAGGACAGAATATGAAGGAGTTCATAGCGGCCAGGTAAGTTTGCCCGGCGGCATGTACCGGACTGATGACGGCACCACGGCATACACTGCATTAAGAGAGGCTTCAGAAGAAACAGGGATTCATCCGGAGCGGGTGCGCATCATCGGGAACCTGACCATGTTGCACATACCGGTAAGCAATGTCAATGTATTTCCGTATGTGGGCTTAACAACGCAACGGCCTGATTTCAGGTCTGATCCCCGTGAGGTTCAGTACATCATTGAAACAAGTCTGGAAGCGCTTATGGACTCACAAAACTGCAAATCAGAGATCATGCATATTGCAGAGGCAGATATTGAGGTTCCCTATTACGACATTCAGGGGCACCATGTATGGGGTGCTACCGCGATGATAGTGTGTGAGTTTCTGGAGGTTTGCAGGGAGATTGGGTAGGAGAATTGTAAAAAAATAAAAATGAGTATAGCCAGGAGACTTTGGCTGTCAAAATTTGAAATTATTCTTTTGAACAAGGCACTGCTTTAATAATATGAGATGAGTTATGAAAATGCGTTATCCCCCGCTGGCGGGGGCTGGGGGTGGATTATCGCATGCCACTAATACTCAATATTTATAAATTTTCGAATATTAAGTTAACACGAAAAACAAAATGA
>CAZLLD010000202.1:0-2174 GCA_964560225.1 uncultured Bacteroidales bacterium | reverse complement strand
CGTTAGCTACCATTTTAGAAAAAATCTATACATGAAAAAAGTAGATGAAAAAATAAAAATTTATAATGATAGAATAAGTGAACATATCAGAAAGTCTGATTTTGTTAAACTAGAAAGAAAGTTTAAAGATGTTGAAAGCTTCCTCGATGGAATTATTTTGCAGCTATCTGATAATTTTCTTTTAATTCAAAAGATAGACGATTTTCTGAAAGACGGATTTGCTATTATTAGAATAGACCAATTTGAAAATTATAGGTGCGGCAAATATCAAAAGACATATAAAAAAATATTGCTTTCTGAAAATATTTTAGATGACAATCATATAATACCTTCAATTGACCTAGCAAAATGGAAATCGATATTTCAAAGTTTAAAAAAGACAGATTTTCATGTAATAATTGAATGCGAAGGACTTGATGAACCAACCTTCACGATAGGACCAATTAAAAGAATAACTGAAAAGAGTGTGAGTATTCAAAACTATGATCCTAACGGAAAATTGGATGATATGAACACAGTTATCAAATATGATCATATTACGCTTGTTCAATTTGGAGACAGATATTCAACTACCTTTAGGAAATACCTAAAATTTAAAAGTAAAAAAAGATAAAAAACGGTAGCTAACAGCCGGTAATACGCAATTGCCGGGCTGAGGGGTTGCTCATGTTGGTTCATTTGGCTATCTTTCGGGTAACCCGACCCGAAAGCGCTTTGAAGCGGCAACTGCGCATACCGGCAACCGTTAGCTGCAGGCAAAAACGAAATTTACCCAGATATGAAAAATATAATTTGCATTTTGATTGTTATTACTGCTTTATCCTGCGACAATTTAAGGCATAAAAATTATTATGAGCTAACATTACAGGATGCCAAAAAACAGGATAAAATCATTCTTCTCGATTTTTCTGCAACATGGTGTGGAGGCTGTAAAGCATATGATAAATATGTTTTCTCAGATAGCTCTGTTAAATCTAAACTTGCTGAGAATTACATACTTCTTAAGATTGATAAAGATTTACCTGATAATAAATTTCTAATTGAAAAATACAAAATTGGAGGATTACCTCATATCGTAATCATTGATTCAGAAGAACGTATTTTAGGAAGTATTAGTGGTTTTTACAGTAAATATGTAGAGAAACCTGATTTGTTTTTATCCGATCTTAAAGGCATTCTCGATTTGCAGGAGAAAATTAAGCAAATCGAGTCCCTTTTCAATTCTGACACAACAAATATAGAATCAATTACCTCCTTAATATCTGAATATCTGACAATTAATCAATATATTGAGATTGAGAAACTAGAAAATCTACTTGTTCGCCTAAGTCCCACACCGGAAAGGCTTTTTGAGTATAACTATAATAGGGCTATTCATAAATTGCATAATGATATGAATTTAGAACCCTTATTGTCCTTTATTCAAGAAAATCCAGATATGGATTATAATCATAAATGGGGAGCTTTTTCTCAATTATTATATCATTATAGAGATAACGAGGATATAAGGAATCAGGATAAATACTATTTAATCTTGACAAAACTGGATCCTGCTTATTTCAAACATCATTATATTGAATTCCTTTTTGAGAATAAGTTAAAACTTGATACAGCTATAATTCTAACTAATGAATATATTGCAGATGAAAAATACAAAAATACCTTTTGGGGTCAGTATTTACTTGCTTATAAATTATCCTATTTAGGCAAAGTCGAACAAGCTGTTCAGACATACAGAAGTTGGATGGAAAACAATAAGCAAGATTGGGAAGCTGGTGATGACTATTGGTCATTATATTTTTATGCAAAATTTGCCAATAACCAGAATGTTGATTTAGAAAGGGCACTGGAATATGTTCAAATAGCAGAAAAAAATAGAAATATGTCAGATGAGAAGCTACTTATAGCAGAGTTGCTATATAAACTTGGTAGAGTTGAAGAATCAATAGAAAAATTGAAAGAAGCTCAGAACCAGACTGAAAATCAAAATGACTATACTAAAATAAGTAGACTAATAGAAAAGTACAGTAAAACATAAATGCCCAGCAGCTAACATGCGGTCATACGCAATTGCCGGGCCGAAGGGTTGCTAATGTCAGTTCACTTGGCTAACTTGCGGGTAACCCTAAAAGAAAGCGCCCATGAAACGGCAACTGCGCATACCGCCTACCGTT
>CAZLLD010000201.1:0-2190 GCA_964560225.1 uncultured Bacteroidales bacterium | reverse complement strand
CTGCTATCCCAAATCACCTCCCCAACGCCTGCTCCAGGTCCCTAATCAGGTCAGCGGCATCTTCAATCCCCACCGAAAGCCGCAGCAGATTATCCTTAATTCCTTCTGCCTCTCTTTGTTCCTTGGACACCAGCCGGTGCGAAGTGGTGACCGGCGCACAAATGGTGGATTCGATTCCACCCAGGCTCATGGCCGGTTTGATCAGCTTCAGCGTTTTCTGAAAGAAAAGGTTTGTTCTACAAATAGATTGTCTGAATTGCTCATCCATTCAAATTGTTTCGCTATTGTTATGATAAAGGCATTGAAAAAACAGCATTGCATCAATGGCAGATTTTTAGTAATTTGCATTGCCCGATTTGAGAACAATTCCCGCCGGCAGATTCCGGTATTAACTTTTTTATTGAAAAAAAAGTGACAGAATACATTGGCAATGAATTTACCTATTTGTTACCAGGGGATTTGGTGGTAACTACAGAACAAATTAAATTAATAACCGTTCTGGGTTCATGTGTTGCCGTGTGCATGTTCGACAGAGAAAGGAAGGTAGCCGGTATGAATCATTACATGTTACCTGTCAACAAAGCCAATGACCCGAATTTATTTAAATATGGAGACACCTCGTTAAGCCATATGTTGAATCAGATGATCAAACTGGGCGCTCAAAAAGGCAATATCATTTGCAGGGTTTATGGCGGGGGCTCCATGTTCTCAAAAGTTGGTCCGAGTTTTAATATCGGTCAGCAAAATGTTGAAATGGCACTTAAATTTCTTCAAAATAATGACTTTATTCCAAAATCCGTTGAAACCGGCGGCACTTCCGGAAGAAAAGTTATTTTTGATACATCAGCAGGTGTGATCAGCAGTTATCTGCTGAATGAGATGAAAAGATGATCTTGCATATCGCTATTTTGCGGCAACCAGCATTCAAATGCAATAGCAGTCCCTTAAAATTTCAAATCATTTTCTATCTTTAAGAAAACTATACCAACCCATGCAATCAGTTTACCGGCGCATTATTACACCCGAAAGTAATGTACCTTCTTCAGGCGTATTGACCCGTCAGTGTGTTCACCTGTATCAGGAACTTGTAGAGTTCATTAACGAACCCTGTTTTCTTTTTTTTAACAGTCCTGACGCCACACTCGTTGTTAACCTTCAGATGGCAAGACTTCTTGGATATGAAACACTGGCAAAGTTTTATAAGAAGGAATTGCAATTTGAGAACTTGGTCAGCAACGAGGAGTTGTCCAAGATCGTTCAGGCTGCTGATGAGGTCTCTAAAAAGAAGGTTATTAAACTGATAAAAAGTAAAATATTAAGGCGTGACGGCACACATGTAAACTGCAGGGTATATTTGAAACCCATGTTCGATATGGATAAAAACCAGATTTATGGTTTCCTGGGAACACTTCAGATCGATGAGAAAAGAACTTTTTCCATTGACAAGTCTTTAATGCATTTATTTAATGAAGACGGGTTTGTAGATGAAGTAATTGTTGTAATGGATTTTAAGGGCAGTATTCTTGCTGCCAGCAAAAAGTTCTATGCGATTGATTTCTTTCTGGACTTCACGACCAAGAGCGTTAACCTGTTTAAAAGTATTGACAAACTTTATCAGCACAAGCTGGCCCGAAGAATCCAACAACTCAAAGAAAGCGCCATAGCTCCCCTGACTGAATATAAACTGGTG
This sequence comes from uncultured Bacteroidales bacterium, assembly GCA_964560225.1. Lineage (GTDB taxonomy): Bacteria > Bacteroidota > Bacteroidia > Bacteroidales > UBA10428 > UBA5072. The sequence goes on along the minus strand of CAZLLD010000201.1, from coordinate 500 downwards.
AATCCTTCCGGAAGAACTGCTTATATTGAGATATACAGTAAAACGATCATGTATAGAAACCGGAAAGCCATTGCTTCCATAATCAGGGATATCACCCTTCGGAAAGAAACAGAGAAAGAATTGCTTTACACGGTAATCAAGACCGAGGAAAAAGAGAGGCAACGTGTTTCTCAGGATTTACATGATGAACTGGGTCCATTTCTCTCAGGGCTGAAGCTTTACCTCAATGAAATTCAGGAAAATATTGACGATACGGCAAGAAGGAAAGTGTTGATTGATTACCTCAGCGAGATGATTGATGAATCGGTTGATAAGGTCAGGGCACTGGTCAGTAACCTCACTCCTCAGAACATGATAGAAATAGGACTAACCGGTTCCGTAAAAAAAACGATCGACAGGTTGAATCTAACCGGCCGGGTTAATATTGTGGTGGAGACTGAGGGTCAGGAAACCGGTCTTGAGCATGCCTTTATTATTACTCTTTATCGCATTATTCTTGA
>CAZLLD010000200.1:0-2272 GCA_964560225.1 uncultured Bacteroidales bacterium | reverse complement strand
TTTTTCATAAAAACATGGTTTAATGGTTAATTAATTTTTATTAAAGAATACTATTAAGTACAAATGTCAATATACATGACCATCTAATTGCCAATTTCACAGGCAATTGAATGGTACAGGAAATATCATAGTAAAAGTAAGGCTTTATCTTCGGAAGTAAAATCAAAATCGATGAGTCAGCAGATTTTGTTTCTATTCTGCCAAATTGTATAGAGGGATCGGAAACCTCCTGGGAAAGCTGCAATATTCGGGCAATTGCTATGTAAGGGTTAATATCTTCCGGAACACTATAGGCCTTTGGCTTTGGCCATTACAACAATACCTTTCCAGATAATATACAAGTCAAGCATCAGCAGTCGAATTGGAGAATAATGTAAATACCTGTGTACATACTCATATTCGTATACCGGTTTCCCGAATTCAGGAGTTCCTTTTCTCACATGGCCATATCCAAGCAGTCCACCTCTTACCAAGGCACGAGCCACATTACCCTGGGCCAGATCACGCTCATAATGATGAACAGCTATCGGACGCGGTCCGACAATGGACATATCTCCTTTCATTACATTAAAGAACTGGGGAATTTCATCAAGATAGAATTTTTTCACAATCTTACCCAGATTGGTTCTTGAAGCCGGATCCCATTCATTCATGAAAGCATGCCAGTCGCCCTTGGCTTGTAATTCCTTATTAATATATTTTTCTTTGATCAGTCTGATCTTATACTTTTTGAAAACCTTTCCCCTGCTCACTGCATAATAATAAAAGAATAATGGTCCGCGATTCTCAGGTATCAGAAGCCCTTCAATCCAATTAAACAGAATCAGAAAAACAATAACAGGCAAGCAGCACACCAGGATGAACAATGAAAGCATCTTATCGAATAACAGTTTGGGCCAGGGTACCCTGATTGGTTCTTTCAGTTCGAACAATTCTTTGTATTTCGTCTTAATTTCTTCTGTGGGAGGTTTATACGGAAATGCTTCCTTTGGTTCTGCAGTAAATGACTTTTTATTTTCGTCCATATAAGTGTTAATTATCTGTTGATAAGACAAAACTACGTCTTCTGATTTCAAAGAGTTTTATAATTCGTTTGCAAACAGGGAGACAATTCTTTCAGCAGTATGACCATCCCATAACTCAGGACGGGCAGGAGCAGCCCCGCTTGCCAGTGTATCTCTGAATTCCTGCTTGATGCGCTCTACATTATTTCCCACCAGAATGGAGGCCCCGCCGTGTTCCCGAAGTGTCACCGGGCGTTCTGTATTCCACCGCATGGTAAGACAAGGAGTGCCTAAAATACAGCATTCTTCCTGTAAACCACCACTGTCAGTCAACATAATCCCGGCTCCCATATTCAACCTGAGCATATCATGATAACCCAAAGGATGCAGCAGCATCATATTTTGGGTAACTTCTGCCTTTCCCCATAAACCGAAAAGTGTCAGTTGCTTCATAGTTCGAGGATGTACAGGCCATAAAACCGGCATCACGGTAGCCACTTCATCTGTCAGAAAATGAAGAAGCGGCCCGATCACTTCCTTGTTGTCTACATTGGAATGCCGGTGTAATGTAACCACGGCAAAGGATTTAGAAAGATCAATACCCGGAAGTTTTCCGATATCAGCAATTCGATTGCGGGCAATAATATCGGCAACATCCAGCATGGATGCTTTTTCGCGATTAGCTTCAAGCGTATCAATCATGATATTTCCCACAAATCGTATTTTTTCTTCGGGAACTCCCTCGCGACGAAGATTGTCACTTGAAATCCTGTCCGGTGTCAGCAACAGATCACTCAACCGGTCAGTGACCAAACGGTTAATTTCTTCGGGCATGCTCATATCACCTGAACGCAATCCGGCCTCAATATGACAACATTTAATATTTTCCTTTTTGGCAGTTACAGAACATGCCAGCGTTGCGTTCACATCTCCAACCACTACCACCCAGTCGGGTTTTACATGATTCAGCACTTTCTCAAAGGCCATCATGGTCCTTCCAACCTGCTCTGCGTGAGATCCCGATCCAATTTCCATATTGATATCAGGCTCAGGAATTCCTAATTCTTTGAAAAAGTTTTCGGATAACCGGATATCATAATGCTGACCGGTATGCACCAGAATGTGTTCGATGAACTTATCGGGATTGTTCTGATTATGATTTTTAATAGCAGCAGATAAGGGTGCAATTTTCATGAAATTCGGACGGGCGCCCACTACAGATACAATTTTCATCAGGTGGATTTTTAGATTGACTGACTATACGCAAA
>CAZLLD010000199.1:0-2315 GCA_964560225.1 uncultured Bacteroidales bacterium | reverse complement strand
GTTCGTGATGCCTGTGATCTTCCAGCTACAATAACATTTTATTGTTGCAACATATTTGAAAGCCTGGTGAAATACACACCAGGCTTTTTTATTGAATCATACTGATAAAGTCATCTTCTGAGATTACAGGAATGCCCAGTTTCATGGCTTTTTCACGCTTCGAAGGACCCATGCCTGCTCCTGCAACTACATAATGTGTGTTCGAATTAACACTGCTCTGGTTTTTTCCTCCATGCGCCTCAATCATGGCCTGGAGCTCTTCACGCGAGTGGTTTTGGAAAACACCCGAGATCACCAGGTTCTTCCCAGCGAGCTTATCAGATTTTTTTACGGCAGTTACAGCACTTCTCATTTGCACGCCGGCGCTTCTCAGTTTCTCGATCAATTCCCTGTTGAGCGGATTTGAGAAAAAAGCTACAATGCTTCGGGCTATTACATCTCCTATTTCACCCACCTGTACCAGCTGGTCTTGTGTTGCCTGCATGAGCTGATCCATTCCTTTGAAATGTGACGCCAGCTTTTTTGCAACCGTTTCACCAACATAACGAATGCCAATGGCAAAAAGAACCCGTTCAAATGCAACCTGCTTTGAAGCTTCAATGCTTTTGACCAGGTTATCAGCTGACTTTTGTGCAAACCTTTCCAGCTGCAATAAGCTTTCCGTGGTTAGTTCATAAAAACCGGCAACATCCTTTAGCAATCCGGCATTGTACAACTGTTCAACGGTTGCTTCGGCACATCCGATATCCATGGCTTTGCGGCTGACAAAATGTTCCAGTTTGCCTTTAATCTGAGGGGGGCAACCCGTATCGTTGGGACAGAAATGCCGGGCTTCACCTTCAGGTCTGACTAGGGGGGTATGACATTCGGGGCAGGTATCAATAAAGCTGAAAGGAACCAGGGCTGGTGATCTGAATTCAAGCTTAACCCCGGTTATTTTGGGAATGATTTCGCCTCCTTTTTCAATGGTCACCTGATCGCCAATACGGATATCCAGCAGGGCAATCTGATCGGCGTTATGCAGCGAAGCGCGTTTAACTGTGGTTCCAGCCAGCAGAACCGGTTTGAGATTGGCTACCGGTGTTATGGCACCTGTTCTGCCCACCTGGAAATCGATGGAAAGCAGCGTAGTAACCGCTTCCTGAGCCTTAAATTTAAACGCAATGGCCCATCGGGGCGATTTGGCCGTGAAACCCAACAGTTGCTGCTGCCTGTATGAGTTCACCTTAATTACAATGCCGTCAATATCAAAAGGCAGTTTGCCGCGCTCCTGATCCCATAGCGCAATAAAGTCAAAAACCTCTCTCAGGCTGGAGCACTTTTTTATGTAGGGCGGTACCTTAAAACCCCAGTCACGCGCAGCCATTATGCTTTCAAAGTGAGTGGCGAAAGCTTTTTCAACACCCGGAACATAATACAGGTAACAATCAAGCGGACGCTTTGCCACAACTGAAGAGTTTTTGATCTTCAGGGTTCCCGAAGCTGCATTTCTTGGATTGGCAAAAAGCATTTCCCCCGCTTCCTCACGTTCTTTGTTCATTTTCTCAAATCCCTGATGGGGTATGAAAATCTCTCCACGTATGTCGAAAACAGCAGGTACTTTTTCCCCTTTCAGGTTGAGCGGGATGCTTTTGATCGTGCGCACATTTACTGTTACATCATCACCCTTCTCCCCATCACCCCTGGTTACTGCCCTAATAAACCGGCCATTTTCATAGTGCAAACTGATCGATACCCCGTCATACTTCAATTCACATACATATTCTATAGATTCACCCGGAATGATTTTCCGGATCCTTTCGTCAAAATCGCTTACTTCAGCCTGCGAATAGGTATTGTCAAGTGACAACATGGGATAATCGTGCCTTACCTGTACAAAATCATGATCCGTGTCATTTCCAATCCGGTGGCTGGGAGAATTGGGATCGTCATATTCAGGATGCTGTTTTTCAAGTGAAATCAATTCCTTCATCAAACCATCGTACTCAACGTCCTGAATTTCAGGCTGTGATTTCACATAATAGAGGTAATTGTGACGTTCAATGGTTTCTCTGAGCTGCAATATTCTTTCCCTGGGGTTCATTTGACAAATACTAAAATCATATTCAGATTGTTCATATCGTATCAAAATTAGCAATTTGAAACAACTTTGCTGTTGTTAATAAGTAATACGCACATCCTGGCCAAACTTTTTGCTATATTTGCATCGATTATGGTTCCGGTTACTTTTGTTTTAACCGGATAATAGGGAACCAGGTGAAAATCCTGGACAGTGCCCGCTGCTGTAATCTTCAGTTTTTTCAGGTAACTATTGC
>CAZLLD010000198.1:0-2514 GCA_964560225.1 uncultured Bacteroidales bacterium | reverse complement strand
CATATTATTTAATTAGAGATATTCCTGAACAATCAAAAAACTATTTGAACAGATATTTAGATGCTACAAAATCAACTATGTTTTTTTCACGAAAAGTTATCCTTGTCGAGGGAATTTCAGAACAACTTTTAATACCAGAATTTTTCAAAATATTTAAAAAAGAAGATAGTTTGGAAAAACATGGAATTTCAATTATCAACGTTGGTAGTGTTGCTTTTGAGCATTTTTTACGTGTTTTAAAAAAAGGTTATTTTATCAAAGGTTTAGTATTAACTGATAGTGATAATGACACGAATGCTAAACATCGAGTAACAACATTGGAAAGAGCATATTCAAATATTAATCATATAGCAATTAAAAAAACAAAGAAAACAACTTTTGAAATAGATTTAATTGAAGCAAATAAAACAGGTATAGGGAAGAGCCTACTTTTAAACGCATTAAAAAAGACAAGAAGAAATCTGGCATTAAAGTATATTAGAGAGCTCGATAATAAAGATATAGACGACCCTTATAAGTTCTTTGAGATAATCTATTCAAAAAATAAGCATAATTACAAAGCTGAATTTGCTATGAATTTACTTTATATTTTAAGCCTTAAAAATAAAGAAAGTGTCAGAAAGGATTTTAATATTCCTTCATATATCAAAGAAGGATTTACTCATTTAGATGGATAATCTTAAAATTGTAATAGCAGGTCCTGGTGCAGGTAAAACTTATAATCTAAAAACAGAAGTTTTAACATCGCTTAATACATTAAAGTGTAATAAGTATTGTGCTGTTATTACTTATACAAATGCCGCAACTGAAGAATTAAGAAATAGAATCTCAAAAGATGTTCAAATCCCTCCCAATGTTTTTATAGGAACTATTCATAGCTTCTTAATAAGATTTATTTTAGAACCATATGGTCATTTATTAAAGATTTTTCCAAAGGAAAAGAATTATATTGAAGATGTAACATTAAATTATAAAGCAAAAAATATTTTTGCAGAAAATAATGCCAAACAAAGTAGGGCTAGCATTTTAGCTGAGAAAGGATTTCTAGCATATGATAAAGTAATAGAATTTTCAAAAGTAATTTTAGATAACAATCCTAATATTGTTAATCACTTAAGTAATCGGTTGCAATATATTTTTATTGACGAGTATCAAGACAGCAGAATATATATTCATCAAATATTTCACAAGATATTAAATATCAAAACTTCTAAAATCACAATAATTGGTGACCCATTACAAGCTATATTTAAATTCACTTATCTAAATACTCTTAATCGTGATGAATTTAAATCTCAACCTAAAAGTTTCGCCGAAACTCCAATGATGCTTCTTAAATCAAGTTTTCGTTTAGGAAATGATATTGTTTTAAAAGAAAATCATCGTTCGAGTAGTTCAATTGTTAAGCTTGTAAATAATTATATTACAGAAAAAGAATATAAACAAATCTCAATAAACGGTGATAATCAAATACCTGTATATTTTATTGATAAAGAAGAGGTAATTAATATTTTGAATATATATAACCAGATTAAAAAGAATCACGAAATAGAGAAAATTCAACTTAATAATTTAAAGAAAGATAAAAATCTATTAAAAGAATTTTACTTAACAACTAATTGGATAGATAAGGCAAGTAAACGAAAACCAAAATTTGATCTTTTGTATTCTGAAATCAAAAATGAAGCTGCCCGTCTGGAAAAAGGTAATTATAAATTAACCAGTATTTTAAATGAAATATCAAGATGCATTCTTGCGATAGCTGGATGTAAAAAAATCGATTTTATAAGAAATTATCAAGATGAAATAAGTTTCAGAAAGTTCTGCTTTGATATTATTAGAAAAATAGACACTATAAAAAATAGAAATCAAGTCAGTAATTTTATAAGAGAAGAATTTAAAAGAAAATACAAGCTATCTTATGATTTTGGTAAACAAATTAATGTTGAGAATTCATTATTTGAGTTATCAAATAAAAAGTCAATGTCGCTTATTAAATCTCCTGAATCATGTTATTCAACTATTCATAGCTCAAAAGGTTTAGAAGCTACTTCTGTGTTAGCTATAGCATATTCAGCAAATGAATTAATGAAATGGCTAAATTTTAATAGTGCAAGTAATGATTTAGATGATGACTTTCGATTAGGTTATGTAGCGTTCAGCAGAGCTAGAGATTTACTTTGTATTTCATGTTTAGAAAAAGTATCTGAGCCGATAAAGGAGAAATTACGGGATTTAGATATCCAAATTTTACCAGGTACAAATAAGGCAAAACCTTTATTTTAAATAACATGATTAATAATGAATTTTTTCAAACACACAACCATCGCTTCGCTGCAAGGCACATTGGCAAAACGCACAAGGCAAACGCTTCAACCAAATTTTGCCAAAGAGCCTTTTCGCCCCTCCCGCTCCTACCTTGGACTGAGAGACAGTGGAAACTTGATATATAAATGGATTCACTAGTGGGCACTTAAAACCCACTGATTTTTAATTGATTATATTTAGGTTCTT
>CAZLLD010000197.1:0-2598 GCA_964560225.1 uncultured Bacteroidales bacterium | reverse complement strand
CTCAAAAATATCCAGGGCCATGAAATTAAACTGATGTTTTTCACATAATTCTCTTGAGAAATTAAGAATAGAAAATGGGGGATTAACATATTCAATTCCTTTTGAACCACTTGCCTTTTCTTTGTATTTAATTTTTTTGTGAGCAAAGTAGCTTTCTCCAATTCGCACTACTCTCCATTCAAATTCATGAGGAACAAATTCCTGAAATATTACAAAATCTCTTTCACCGTGTTTGTAGATACCCAAATATTCCTTAATTTTTTTCAGTAGAAGCTTTGGACTTTTCATCGCTTTCTCTAGCCATAGTTTTGGTGAGCCTGTAACTCTGTTAGGGCCAAACCGCCTTTTAATACCCTTTTTTGAGAATGCTTTAAGGATATATTTTTTAGCTGTTTTTTTGTTCTTGATTATTGTAACACCCGAGCCGGATGCACCTATAGATGTTTTTCCAACAAAAGGATAATTGGAATGATAAGTAAATTTCACTGCATCCTCTTTGGAATAAAATACTTGTGTAGATGGATGAGGAATGTTATTAGCTTTTAAAAAATAGCTTAATAGCTTTTTATTTTCATAAATAAAACACTCTTCATATGTTGGATAAACCGGGATTTTTAAGACTTTTGAAATAATGTATAAACGCTCATCATACATAGTTTTATAGTGAGTCAATAAACCAGGTGGTTTTGATAACAGAAAATCGTATTTTATAAGTAAAATCTTTTCCAGCCAATCAGAGGCGGTAATGTCAATAACATCACAAGTAATATTCTCTTTTTCGCAAGCAATTTTCCACTTATTTGCTGAACCCTTATCTTCATTTTGTAGTATGGCTACTCTCATTATCCTAATTATTTTGCAAACTCTTCAATGATAAATCTCATCATTATCGGATTAGTGTATTTCAACCAATAAGATTCTTTTGGTATATGCTTTGAATTTTTCAAATCTTTTAACAATATATCTAAATCAAATGTTTCTTTAATTAATATATAATCAGAACATAAGGGCAAATTCTTTTGCACAAATTCAAACATCCAATCACCCAATTCGAAATTCGGAGGATAAGCGGGAGCATTTATTTGTCTAAATGACTTAATTAGTGCAGCATAATACTTATTAAAAATAACTTCAGAAGGTTTGTGTTCACCCGAATATTTGAAATTGCAAAGGGATTTATAGGTTGACTTCAGGAATTGTGAGCCATAAACCGGATTGTTAATCCTTTTAAGAAACTTGAACTTTTTAGATTCCTTTTGATCAAAAGTATATAATGATGAGAATATCGTTTCAAGATAATCAATATCAAGAAATGGTGTAAATATTGATTTCATTTCAGTATTAAAAAGATTTACATCCTGGGCATCATGAAGATGAGCGGTAATGTAACTGAGTGCATTAAGTTTTCTGACAGTTATTGGACCTTTCATATAGGGTTCATTTTGAATAAAACCTAGTAATGCCTCAAAATCTAATTTGGTTGCACTTATGCCTTTGGTAAAGAGATACTTTCTAATAAAATCGTTATTAAAATCAGAGATATTCCAGTTCTCATATACAATAGATGGTACAATGTAATTATCTTCACTCACACCCTTTATGAACTCTCCACCCAATGTTCCTAAAAACATATCTTCTGCAAATAGAGTTTCTTTTTGTACAGCAATTAATCTATGTGCTCTATGAATAGAAGCAAGACCGCCACTTAATAAAACTATCTTTCTTGCATATTCTTCAAACAAACCGGCATTCATTTCTATATCATATAACGCGTGCTCTAGATCAAGTTTTTCCGTAATATTTTTTGCTTTAACACAATCATTTGAGTGAGGGTTACCATATGTATATAAATGTGGTTTAATGCCTTCTCTTAGGAATATAGATAGCAAATTCCGGGTATCTGCACCACCGGTTAATGATAAACTATAATGGTTATTAGGACTTATTGCAACGTAATCAAGTACAGTTTTTCTTAATATAAGCGAGATTTCATCAATATTTAGTTTTCTCTTTTCAATATTCAGCAAACTTTCAGGTTTCCAATATGTGCTATATTGTAATATTCCATCTTTGTATTCAATTATCTGCCCGGGAGTATTGTGATTTAAGTTGTGAAAAGCAGTTTTTCCTCCAGTGAAATGATAAGTAATTGTATAAATAGCAAAATTTTCACAAGAAGGCACCAGTTTCACATGTTTGGAAATCTCTTTCAGATCATCAGAGATAATAAATTTGTTGCCGTTTTGATAGTAAAATAACTTTTTTACGGCAAAACGGTCTGAATATATTTGAAAACCAACTTCAGTTAAATGTAATAGTATAAAATTACCTTTAATGTAATTGATGAATTCTTTATCAAGGTTTGAATAAAGGATATCAAAATGATTTTCATTTGATACGTTTGATAGATCAATTGGAATGTTATTGCGCAGTAAAAAATGCCCACTGGAAAACCAGTGACTTTTTGTATTATTCGGCTCTATGATAAACTCATTAGAAATGAATGTATAGGATTCATTTTTTTTATAGCAACAGTTCAAGTTATTATGTTCAATACTCATATTTGTTAGAAGCCACATAACATTAACATTTTTTCAA
>CAZLLD010000196.1:0-2612 GCA_964560225.1 uncultured Bacteroidales bacterium | reverse complement strand
GTAACACGACAAGCGAGCGCTCTGAAACGGCAACTGCGCATACCGCCGACCGTTGTGAACAATGCTAAGAAAATCAACTACTTCGATAATAAGCAGAAAATTTGTATATTTGCTTTATGATCAATAAAGATGATATATTGACTCGTTTGAGAGACTTGAAACCAACCTTGTACAGGGATTTCGCTGTAAAAGAAATAGGTTTGTTTGGATCATTCTCGGATAATACCTTCAATGAAGACAGTGATATTGATATACTTGTTGAGCTGGAGAAACCTATCGGATGGAAGTTCTTTTCTTTGGAGCTGTATCTTGAAAGGATATTCAAAAGAAAAATTGATTTGGTAACAAAGAACGCCCTTAAGGTTCACATCAAAGATTCAATCTTGAAACAAGTCAATTACGTTTAATGAAAAAGAAAGACCGTACATACAGGTTATTTCTTGAGGACATGTTATTGTCAATGAACCGAGTTGCAGAATACATTAGCGGATTAAGCTTTACTGAGTTTAAGCATGATTATAAAACCGTGGACGCTGTTATCCGAAACTTTGAGGTTATTGGAGAAGCTTCCAAAAATATGCCTATGGAAATCAAGGTTAAGTACCCAATGGTTCCGTGGGAAGAAATGTATTTAATGAGAAACAAAATATCCCATGAGTATTTCGGCATCGATTATGAAATACTTTGGGATGTTGCATCAAATTATCTTCCTGACAACAAATTGCAGATTGAAGAAATCCTGAAAAAGGAACAATAAGCACAGTTCACAACAGCCGGTATAAGCTATTGCTTGCATTGGGTTGCGGTGGTTATCACACTTGGCCACGCCTTGCTAAGTAGACAAGTAATCGCTTTGAATCACGCAACAGCTCATACCGGCAAACGTTGGCGGTAATTGTAAGAGAGATTTGTTGCACAAAATGCTATTGATTTATGGATTTTTAATTCGTTTTGCACCTTGATTGAAAAATACCCCAATATGACCCGTGCTCTTTTAATTGGATTTAGTATTTTACTTTCAATAAATTCTTATTCACAATCAACTGATATAAAGGATTTAAAATATAAACCTAAAAATTTAGATGAAGCAATCTATCAGCTAGATAGAGTATTTCACGATTCAATTAAATCTCATATTCATGATATGAGTGAAGATGAGTTCCTTTCAAAATCGCATATGTCTACTGGTATGTGGATTAGAAATAATTGGGGATTGTGGAAAGGGAGAGGGCTTGCCAAATATTTTAATAAATTGGGGATTTACCATCCAGACGATATGTCAAGCATCATCCTACGCAGTTATCATAGACATCTGTATGATAAATCGTATGATCTGGATTGTCAAATTGCATTTTATCAGGACTACTGGAAAAAGATGGAGGAGCATCAACACAAAATGCAAACTGATACAGCATATGCAAGACAAAAAGTGATTGAAAATGACAAAGCAAGGATTGCATATTATGATAGGATGAAAGAACCATTTAAACCTGGTACAAAAATTACTGCGTGGGTAGATTATTCCATTGGAATGATAAATGGAGGCCGCACACAGATTGAGGGAATAATTGTCGAGTGGGATGATATTGATGCTATAGTTGAAATTACCAAATTCCTAGATATGAGTAAGGAAAAAAAAGTTCGTAGATATAATAAAATGACTGACAATAAGATTAGAGTAAATATTTATCTAATAGACAATTCGAATTAAATAACAACTACCGCCAACAGCCGGTAATACGCAATTGCCGAGTCCTTTGGTTGCTAGTGTTTGCGCACTTGGTTACGTTAGTAGGTAACACGACAAGATAGCGCTCTGAAACGGCAACAGCGTATACCGGCAAGCGTTGGGCGAAATTGAAAAAAAGACAGCGCTAAAAATTGAAATATGATTAAAACTTCCCAAAACGAGCAGGCATCTAAAATTGGTAATTGGATTGCATCAAGATTAGATAATTATGAGATAATACTAGTTATAATAACTCTAGTAGCACTATCTCTTAAATTATTCACTAGTATGCACATTAGTGTATTAATCGTTTTATCTCTACTTTCATTAGCTGTTTTGTACTTCTTTAATGGCTTTGCTAGCATTAATAACGATAAAGCAGATTCATTTGAAGTTTTTCTCCATAAAATTTCTTCATGGGCTTGTAGTGTTGGAATAATCGGGATACTTTATGGAATTAATAACTGGGCTTTTTATCAGCTATTTGCCAAAACTGGAGCTTTTGCTTTGATACTTGTTTTAATACTTTTTTTTATTTTAAAGAGAAAAAGGGATGACTTAATCTATTTTAATACAAGACATATTATACGTATAACAATAATTTGTATTATTTCATTGCTTATGGCGTATACTTCTTCTGATTTCTTGAGAAAAATCATCTGAAAGAAGAGATTAGAATTTAACAGATATAATAAATCAACTTCGCCCAACATGCGGTCATACGCAATTGCCGGGCCGAGGGGTTGCTAATGTTGGTTCGTTTGGCTATCTTTCGGGTAACACGAAAAGCGAGCGCTCAGAAACGGCAACTGCGTATACCGCCACCGTTTAGCAAAAATTTTAGATGAACATTCTGCATAAACTGAAACTTTTCATTATCACT
>CAZLLD010000195.1:0-2648 GCA_964560225.1 uncultured Bacteroidales bacterium | reverse complement strand
AACATTCAAATATAGTCAATTGTTGTTATCATTATTATAGCGTAATTGTTTTGGGGTTGTAACTTGCTGATATAATGGTGAAATATCAAATTCTGATATTTTCTATTCGGTAAATTCTCAAGGCGGAAGATCATCTTTCGTGCCTCCATTCTCATCCATCTCTAACCGGTCAAACGGACTCCTTAGTTTCTTCATGGTAACGGTTGTTAAATGCGTATACCGCTCTGTAGTCTTCAGATTGAAATGCCCCAGGAGCTCCTGCACATAACGAATGTCCATGCCGTCTTCCAAACAATGGGTGGCAAAACTATGCCGTAGCATGTGCAAATGTACCCTGCGCCTGATGCCTGCACTTAATGCCGCACCTTTTAATACATTGGCCATACTGGAACAACTGTATCGACTTCCTTTTTTATCACCCTCAAATAAATAACGAACCGGACTCAACTCTTTTAAATATAGTTTTAATAAAGTTGCTACTCTTGGAGATAAAACCGTAAGCCTGTCTTTTTCACCTTTCGAGGCCCTGATTAACAACTGCCCTGTCTTCATATTGATGTCTCTCAACATCAAATTGCGGGCTTCATTTCGCCGCAACCCTGCTGAATAAATAAGACTTATCAATAATTTGTGCTTCACATTATCAATATGTTTATAAATAGACACTATTTCATCCCTGTCCAATACATCCGGCAACCGGTTCCCTGTTCGAGGCCGTACCAGAAAATTTTCATCTATGTGGCGATTATACAGTGCCTTATAGAAAAACTTCAAGGCATTGATCATGCTGTTCTGCGATGAACTGCTCTTATGCCTATATAATAAAAGAAATTCCTTAATATCAGCATTACTGATTTCAGTTGGATGCTTATAATGAAAACTCTCCAGAAAAGTCATGAAATTGCTCTGATAAATGCGCTTTGTCTGCTCAGCTAAATCACAAGTTATAAAAGCATTCTTTAATTGCTCTGTGTATATTTCCTTCAGCCGGTAATACATTAATAACTTGTATACTCTGTTCCGAAGCTTTTCACCATCATAAGGTTTATTATTTAATTCCAATAAATACTTCTCTGGTTTTAAATTATGTACATGCGCCTGCCACAATTCCTCGAGGTATTTTATGGAAACTCCATTCCCGCTTAATTTTACCTTAATTAATGGGTGCCTTATATCATCAACTTTAAGGCTCACTATTTGACCCGGAGTTAAATTAACATGATAAGCTAAAAAAATGATGAGCTTATCATGATATGAATGAATTCTTTCGATAATTGCCTTTATCTCAGAAAATGGCAAATATATTGGCAAGGTCACCTGATTGACTTCCGTCCCCAGATTAAAGAACATTTTATCGCGTCCTAATGCCTTCTCATAATAAAACTTAACAGCCGACATCATTTGTACACGCCTTGTATGCCCAAGCGTAGCAGACCGACTCTTAACATAAGCATAAATCTGCTTGTATTGCCAGTTATTTATGTCTTCATGTTCGCACTTTAATAAGAACTCAACAAAGAATTCACTATACACCATCTGGGTGGAATCACTTAACCTGCGTAACTTCATGGTGTCACAAAAAACCTTATAATAATCTTTCCACTTGCCTGAATAAATAACAGCTCCTAAATGCTTTTTACTATTGCTGACTTGTTCAGTTTTCTTACTTGCGAATTGTAACCGTATCCAGGACGGAAAAGCATTGGATAGCTTCACTTCAAATTGATCCTGATAAGGAATGTGCCATGCATGCATTGTTTTACTCCATCTGGCTCCGGTTATTTCCTTAACTATTTGTATAATATCACTATTATATGCAAACCCAAGTTTCAACCGCTTTTCATTGCGATGAACTACCGGATCCACTGTTACAGTTTTTGTTTCTGGTGTTGTCATATAACGTCCTCTAAATATAATATTTACGTAACCTGCTGTGCTGCTTTAAGCTTGCTTTTTCTCACACTTCGTGCATCTCCGTCCCATCCCCAACAACTGCCGATTTGTTCTTACCCTGTTTATCTTCCTCTATTTCAATCTTTAACTTCAACCCAAACCTATTCAGCGTTTTCCGGTATTCAAACGAGCGAACCTGATGATCTGGTAATCATCATCAGAAAGTTAAATATAAGTATTTTATTGATAGGCTATCCAGGGAAACAATAGAAAATGTTTAGATAGCGGCAGGCAAGAGCCAGGAACCAAGAGCCAGGAACCAAGAGCCAAGATCCAAGATCCAAGATCCAAGAGTCAAGACTGAAGAAAGCAACTGTTAGTCGCACTTCGACCTACCTACAGGCAGGCAAGCTCAGTGTGACTTGCAGCAGTAGCTAGCAGCCAATGGCCAATAGCCAATAGCCAATACCTGCCGGTAGGCAGGGCCAAAGGCTTCCTGAATTATGAGTTATGACATAATTTTTATCTCATAAATGTGCTAATTTGGTAGTGTTAAACAACCAAACGACGATTGGAATGACGCCAAAAACAGCAGCCCAGGCAGGTACGTTTGAATCGAGCGATGTGCTATTTCTGATTGAACCCTTGCCTGAAAATTCAGGCCGGAAAATCGAACTGTTTTCAACTGTATTGCATCAATACGGAGAAAGCTTCAACCGGATTGTTACGGAAATGCTTGATGATTACGAGATGAC
>CAZLLD010000194.1:0-2653 GCA_964560225.1 uncultured Bacteroidales bacterium | reverse complement strand
GTAATCATGGTTGGTTTTCCGGCCCACAGGCGCTCCTTGATTTTCTGAACCACATCGGGGTCGGATTTGGCTGATTCGGTCAGCAGGATCATGTTGTCTTCCTTGGGGAAAACCGGGGAGATATCCATGGGAATACCAATCATACCCAGGTAATTCTGCAGGAAGTCTTCACCGGTAGCATGGAAAGGTCTGTAGCTTTTAACACCAACCGGATTTCCCAGATAACCCAGGAATTGATCAACCTGTTCAAAGGCCATACCTGCAGCGCGTGCGTGGGTGGCGGGGAAAATAACTGTTCCGTCTTTAATTTGAATAGGCTTCATTAAGGCATCATAGTCGAAGCTGGTCTGCTGTCCCTGCCATGCACCTCTTTGGAACGGCACAACGGGGTTTTGCAGCGACCTGTAGTCGAACATAGTTATTTCGGGAGCCTTAGCAAAGAGGGTGAGCCAGAACTGTTCGGCATAGCGATCAATGTAATTGGAGCCGAAGGGATCCACCCATCCGCCGCCATTACGGCCGGGAGCAATGTTATTGAAGTAGCGGATGATCAGGTAGCTTTCATATTGCTGAAGATGCTGATCGGAATAAACCGCATCACGGGTTTCGGTTCCGGTGTAGATGCCGTCGAACATGTTTGGTTCGGTTTCGAGATTAAACCCGAGTCCCTGAAAATGTTCGTACCAGTTGGGATACTTAATGATCACCTTAACTTTGGGATTTACCGCTTTAGCCGGATTGATGATCAGGTCGCGGGCGGCATCGGTCATGAGTTTCAACCGGTAATCGGTCCAGCTCATGGAGCCCTTGGCCTTGATGCACAAGTCGCATTTGCAGTTGATAAAAAAGAAATCATCGAGTATGAATTCATCAAAATATTTTGCTGTGAATTCCGCAATTTCTTTGGCTTTCTGGCGGTGCTCGGGGTTGGAATAGCAGAAGCTTTGGAAATTATTGCTTTCGTTCACGGTATAGGTGATCCCTCCGGCAACTTTCAATCCTTTGGCTTTAAAAAATTTGATGGCAGTTTCAAGCGCTTTTTCATTTACTACCAATTGATCACGGTGTGTTTCCAGGTAAATCTTATCGATTTTGCATTGATGGCTGATGAGGTTCCAGGTCTCTTCGAGTTTCTTGGGATCGGCCATTTCATTTACTTCATAGGCGCGCGTATACACAGATACTGTGAAGTTTTTATAATACGGCGGTTTTTGGGCGGTTATTCCGCTGACAATGCAGCAGGACAGCAATAAACATAAAATTTTTTTCATATATAATTAGGTTAATAGTAAATTGTCATTTTCTTGACTATAACAAAGTTAAAAATGAAGCCCAATAATGAGGCACTTTAAAAAAGTTTCTTATTATTTTTAACAAAAAATTATGATTCGGAAATTAATTCTTACCGCATTTGTTGTTGTTTCAGTTGAAGCGTATTCTCAACCTGAGGGCTTTCCGGTTAAGCTGGTGGCCGAAGGTGCCGTTTTACAGAAATCGGGAATGGGGTATGCCTTTACCGAAGGTTGTTCCACTGCGCCGGATGGCCGTGTGTTCTTTACCGATCAGCCTAATGACAAAATTTACTTCTGGAGTGAAAAGGACAGCATCATTCTTTTTAAAGAAGGTTGTGAAAGATCAAACGGTACCATCTTTGACAAGCTCGGAAACCTGGTTTGCTGTGCTGATCTGCATAATAGGCTGATCAGTTTCAATCTGGCAGGGGACATTACCGAAGTTTTCTCCCGCGGATATAACGGAATGCATCTGAACGGTCCGAATGACCTGTGGATTGACAAAAAAGACGGAATCTACTTTACCGATCCATACTTTCACAGAAATTACTGGGAACCGGGGCATAAACAAAAGCAGGACATACAGGCCGTATACTACCTGAAACCAAGCGGAGAAATTGTCAGGGTAATTGACGATCTGAGCCAACCCAATGGAATTGTCGGAACACCGAATAACCGGTACCTGTTTGTTGCGGATATGAAGGAACGGAAAACCTGGAGGTACACAATAGGGCCCGATGGAACACTGAGCGGAAAAAAACTTTTTGCGCCGGAAGGTTCCGATGGAATGACCATTGACAGCAAGGGCAATATTTATCTGTCCTTTTTCAAGGTTCATATTTATAATAAAAAAGGAGTCAAAATCGGCGAAATAAGACTTCCTGAAGGACCTTCCAATTTATGCTTTGGCGGGGCAGACCGCAAAACGCTGTTTATTACTGCCAGGTCTTCTGTTTACACGCTGCAAATGAAAGTGAAAGGAGTGGAGTAAGAGCCGGTTCGGTTTTCTGCGACTTATCCGTTTTTCTTTTTGCACTCAGCTGATTTGGTTATCTCCGGCCGGAAAGAGGGGGCCAGGTTTTTTAAAACTTCAACAGTCTTTCTGTATCCCACATCGAATAATTCATGGGATTTCTTGAGGTCGAACAGGCTGTAATTGGTAATTTCTGCCGGTTCGATATAGATATCAAAAAGGTGCCGCTTGGTATTCATTTCCGAAGCAATCGCCAGGTGAAAGGATCGCTCAGCGATATGCACCATACCTTTTAATTGCGAAATGGGTCCGGTAGGGTTAATATAAACGCCTATCAGCTTGTTGCATTGTTTGGCAATGGGTTCAACCGGCATGTTGTTCATCACAC
>CAZLLD010000193.1:0-2742 GCA_964560225.1 uncultured Bacteroidales bacterium | reverse complement strand
CTCTTTGTTCATGTCAAGAACATCAGTAATCGACAATAGTTGATTAAGTTTTTCTATTACCTTTTCGTGTTTTGCAGTTTGCCTTAGTAAGTAATATACATTGCTATATATAACTGGGGTAATAAAACCCTGAATAGATTTCAATTCACAAAGTGAGAATATTATAGCAGCATGCTCTGAAAAAGGTTTTCTATCAAAGAAAAAGTCCAAAACTACATCTGTATCAATAAGTACTTTATCCATTTACAGGTATTTTTCTGATAACCTTTTGCTCAATTCTTTCTTATAATCAAGATTAGAGGATGCTTTAAAAGATCCTCTCAATGATTTTGCAATAGGCGTAATCTCAATATCTGTCTTTGGACCATTTTTGGTAATTACCTTTAAATAATTCTCAATAATATCAGATAAGCTATGGCCCTTTCTTTTGGCATAACCTTTAGCCCTATTGATAACAGACTGCTCAATTGTCAATGTCAATTTAGTATTCATATTTCAAAATAATTACACGTACAAAAATACGAAAATTTATTGATCCGTACAAAATATTATCTTTTTGTACGTGTTTTCTGCTTGGCGCTAAACGTTCGGCGGTATGCGCAGTGCGGGATTCAGGGTGCTCACTTGTCGAGTTACTTCAAACTTTTTTAATTGAGCTGTATATAAAACAGGCACGGCACCTCGCATTGCGTATGACCGCATGTTAGGCATAGGTTATTTATTCTTAATACTTTGAAGAAATTCATCAGCAGACAGTACAGGTATGGATGATTCCTTAAAATCCTTTGCATTTCTTGTTAAGAGAATATCACAGTCTGCTTTTAAAGCACAATGGTATTGCAAGGCATCTTCAAAGTCTTTGAAGTCTGATGTCAATCCTTTTTCAATAGTAATTTCGTCTAAATCCGACACCTTTGATATTATCTTGAACTTCCTTAGCTTTTCCTTAACCTTCTCAGAACTCTCAAATTTACTAAGCAGATAATAAACCGTTGGGTATGAAAAGGCAGACACCACCATTTTTATTTTTCCTTTATCTGCTAATGTAGCTACCTTGGCAATAGATTCATAGTGAGGAACCCTTTCACCCAATAGGTCCATCATTACGTTTGTATCAATGAAGAGTCTGGGAATCATTTATATTTATTAGATAGATAGTCACCATACTCTTTTTTATAATCAAAATCAGCAGGTATCTTAACACCTGTTGTCATACTCTTTACAAAAGGAGATATCTCAATATCGTCAGTTTCTTTAGGATTATTCTTATTTACCAACAATCTCAAGTAGGATTCAATAATCCGTGATAAGCTTCTTTTCTGTGAGGAAGCATAATCCTTTGCTTTATCAATCACGAACTTATCTAGTTTTAAAGTCAGCTTTGAGTCCATAACAAATCGTTAAATACGTACAAATATACAATATCTATCCGTACAATGCAAGTTTTTCTTAACTTACGCCTAAAACGGCCGGCGGTATGAAAAGGTGCCGGTTGCGGGCGATTCCCTATCAATTTGCACAAAAGTTGAAGCGGGCTACAACCCTTGAATAACCTACTGACCCGGCAATTTTTTATACCGCGTGTTATGTGGCGTTTTTCTTGTCATTCGTCAGGTGTTTCGGTCAATAGTTTTTCGGTTTCTTCAATTTTTTTCTTTGTCCGTTCTATTTTTCTTTTAAGCAAATATGGCGAACCAATAATTGTAAACAAGCTGAATAAAAATAAAGGAATTGTCAAAAGTAAAGACCATTTAACCCAATCGTGTTTCCAAAAAATTACATATAGTATAACGGAAATAGTTGTCCTAATTGACCATAAAATTAATTTCTTTTTTCTGTATGCAGGGTCTAAAATTGTGCTTGTTGTCGCTTTGTCAAGTTCTCTTTTAAAACTTTCACTTAATGTTTCGTTGTTTTCCATTTTTGTTAATTAATTGGTTGCCAAATTTCTGCCCCTGGTTTCTTACCTGTAATTATCTCTAATAGTGAGAATAAATAATCGTTTTGGTTTTCTCCGCTTTCGTCAGCCATTTTTTTGAAAGCCATAGTCGAAACTGGAAATAATGAAGTCAAATCAATTTTCCATTGTCCTTCTTCTTTGTAAAAATGAAAATAGAAGGGGGCTTTTTGTCCGTTGGCAATAAACTGACCTTTTGCAAAGTCGCTTTCGATTATTACTTCTCCGATAGAATTGTTTGCAACACTATTTTTGCCAACCATTCCACTTTTAATAGCATAGACCAAAAGTGATTTTCCGTCAAAACTCAAAATGTCATTTTTACTTGTTCTGTGTCTAATCGAAAACACCATCAGCTTGTCTAAAATTGATAATGTTTCAACTTTTGTAGAGTCAGCAGTCTTAACAAGTTCCAGAATGTCGCTGTAATATTTAATTGTCCTGCTGTCAACATAATTTACTGCTTCTTCTCCTTTGTCATTAAGGATTGCAGTTTTGTAATTGTCAAAAGACTTTTTTACAAGTTTCTCTTCGCTTTTCTGTCCATAAGTCAGTTGTCCTGTCAGTAACAGGAATAAAATGCTTAAAAATTTGATTTTTGTTGTCATTGTTGTCTGTGTTTTAAAGTGCCACATAAACGTTCGGCGGTATGCGCAGTGCGGGATTCAGGGTGCTAACTTGTCGAGTTACTGTATTGTTTATTAAATGAGCTGAAGATAAAACAAGCACAGCACCCCGCATTGCGTATGACCGCATGTTAGGGCCAGTGGTTATTTTTTATTGAA
>CAZLLD010000192.1:0-2752 GCA_964560225.1 uncultured Bacteroidales bacterium | reverse complement strand
ATCGGATATGCCATCGTCTCCACTGATGACATCCTGGTAGAATTCTATATTAAAGATGCTTTTTCCGGGAACAACCCGGAATATTTTCAAACACTGATTCAGCAGCTTGGAATCAAAAGTGTTTATTGCAAATCATTTGACCATTTGCTGTTGAATTGCTGTTTGGCTCGTTCCCTACCCTGTAAGGTTTTAGGATACCTGTACAGGGATTTTTCGGATCAGGGGCTTCGGTTAAAAAATGATTTGAACTTCAGGTATGCCGGGGTTTCAGATTTGCCTTTTTTACAACAGCAGGATGATGAAGTGTTTGAACCCAAATCACTGCTGAAAGAATTTGTGGAGCGCAAAGGGATCATTATCCTGGAGCAGGACAACCAAATTGCGGGATGTGGTTTCCTGACACAGGTCGTGGCAGATTTTCCTTTCTACGACTTGGGTGTATGGGTAGATCCCGCATATAGGCGGCAAGGTTATTCTATACAAATTATGCTCTACATGATGCGGGTATGCCATGATAACGGATGGGTACCCATTTGCGGATGTGATGCCGGAAATACAGCATCACAGGGATTGTTATCGAAGATTGGATTTATTAGTAATTACCAATTACTTGAATTTGAAATAACTAACATTATCTAAATCAGAAAATGAAAATATCCATTTGCGGAGATATCTGTGATGAATGTCCACGGTATAAGGCTACCATGACAAATGATAACGCCAGGCTGGAACAACTGGCCGAGTTGTGGTTCAGATTGAGATTCCGTGATAAAATACTTCCACCTGAGGAACTTAAATGTGCGGGTTGCCATAAAGATAAAAATTGCAGTCATCAGCTCACCGGCTGTGAGCATATCAAAAACATCAACAATTGCGGTGAATGCAATTACTTTCCGTGTGAAAAAATCCAACAGGTATTCAGCAAAACCAAAGCCTCAGATGCGCTTTGCAGACAGAAATGCTCCCCCGATGAATACAACGAAATGATTAAGGCCTTTTTTATCAAAGAGCAATTGCTTACTGCCATACATGAAAGCCGGACAGATAAATCGGTTGATTAATTTTTCCGCTGATACCAATCGTTCACCTGATATTGTGCAGATGTTTGGTTACGACCAAAACATAAGCCGAACGGGTACCAGATGACTGAAAAATATCTTTTCTTGTAAATTGTTTTAACTATAATTAAAATTTATTTATTTTTGAAATAAAGTTTTACTTATACTTAAAAGTATGGTTCCGTTCATTAACAGGGATATCTATCTTAAAAAAGTAAGACCTTACATAGGTAAGCCCATAATTAAAGTATTTACCGGCCAGCGAAGGGTTGGAAAGAGTTACCTGATGTTACAGGTAATGGAAGAAATAAAAAAAAACAAGCCGGGTTGCAACGTTATATTCATTGATAAGGAAAAGAATGAATTTGACTTCATTAAGGATTACAACGATCTTTTGAAGTTTATCAAAGAAAAGGCAGAAGGTACGGAAAACAGCGTATTTATTGATGAGATTCAGAATATTGAGCTTTTTGAAAATGCTTTAAGAAGCTTATATACCGAACCAGGCTTTGATATTTATTGCACCGGAAGTAACGCCAGGATCTTATCGGGTGAACTGGCAACCTATTTAAGCGGAAGGTATGTAGAAATCAATGTATACTCTCTGTCATATACGGAATTTCTCACCTTTCATAACCTGCAGAATAATAATCATGCCCTGCAGCAGTATTTGAAATTTGGAGGTTTACCCTATCTGATTCACCTGGATTTGAATGAAGAAGTAATTTTCGACTATCTAAACAATATTTACGCTTCGATACTATACAAAGATGTAATCAGGCGGTACAATATCAGAAACGTATCTTTTCTCGAAAGCCTGATAAATTTCCTGGCAGATAACATGGGCAGTATCGTGTCGGCCAAAAAAATCAGTGATTTCCTGAAGTCGCAGCATATTCAAATTTCACCCAATGTTATACTGAACTATCTTGCCTATTTAGGCAACTCATTTTTTATTTATAAAGCAAAAAGGCAGGATATCATGGGGAAAAAGATATTTGAAATTGGGGAGAAATACTATTTTGAGGATACGGGTTTAAGAAATAGTATTGCCGGGTATAAAACAGCGGATACAGGAAAAATAATGGAAAATGTGGTTTATTCGCATTTAAAAATTAATGGATATACCGTCAGAGTGGGTGTTATGGCAAATGCTGAAATTGATTTTGTTGCAGAAAAACAAGGTGAACGGGTTTATGTGCAGGTATGCTATCTTTTGCAGGATGAAGCAACCATTGAGCGTGAATTTGGCAACTTACTGACCATAAAAGACAATTATCCGAAATACGTGGTAAGCATGGATGAGATGTTTGGGAAAAATACGTTTAAGGGAATTAAACACATTCATTTAAAGGATTTCTTATCGGAAGCCATCTGAACAGCACTGAACGGGTACACAGCTCTTGAATAATTTCTTAAGTTTACAGCTATGGTCTTCTGACTTCGCTGTTCCCCCCCTGAAAATATGGTTCCAGGCCTCATCTTCTATCCTAAAACCGGGTTAACTCCCTGATATTAATTACATTCGTTCGTTCCGACCCGAAAGCGTTGATTTCTGCTGCTGAGGTTGCTGATGTTAATTGTTTGGGGTCGCCGCAGGTTGGTAATGTTTCTAGGAGTTGGTATTGTGGTGTCGCTAAGAGCGATGAGAGCGTCGGTTTGTGCTGTGAGGATGGTAAAACTCCTGTGAGAAG
>CAZLLD010000191.1:0-2754 GCA_964560225.1 uncultured Bacteroidales bacterium | reverse complement strand
AGCCGCCGCTGCTGATAAAAGACTAAAAATCAATTCACAAACTACACAAGAAAATAAACTCGGCCAAAGCCTGCCTGGCCGGTAGGCAGGGCATCGGCCTCAAACATATTTTCTTATCGGCATTCGTAAAGCAGGCATAGCCTGCAGTGAATTGATTTTCTTCACCTGCCTGCGCTGCCGCTCCGGCAGGCAGGCGCCTTTTCTCAGAGGCGGATTGCACTACTTCAGGAGCGTTGTATCATTGCTTCATGTATTAAATAGTTCTGCAGGCTCAGCATTTGCAAAAGCTTAAGTAATAAGAAAACCGCCCACATTATCACAACGAGTGCGGAGCAAAATAAAAAATTCCATATCATACGGCCTGCCGTCCAAGCGAAGTCGAGGCACGAGACGGAGCGCGTTCAGGCCGTAAGCCTTCTTTGGTTACTTTCTGTGGCGACAGAAAGTGACAAAAAAATATGATTAAAACATTAATTACATCCGAAACCCGAATCAAACTGCTGATGAAATTCTTCCTCAACAGCAGCATCAAGGCCCATCTCCGTGGCCTTGAAGCTGAGTTCGGGGAATCCTCCAACGCCATCCGGCTTGAGCTCAACCGCTTCGAGGAGGCCGGACTGTTGCATTCCCTCAAAGAGGGTAACAAAAAGCTCTACCAGGCCAACAAAAAGCATCCGTTGTACAGCGACATCCACAACATGCTGCTCAAGGAATCGGGAATCGACCGGGTCATTGAAAAGGTTATTCACCGCATGGGCAACCTGGAAAACATCTATCTGACGGGCGATTTCGCACGGGGAACCGACAGCCCTGTTATTGAGCTGATATTCGTAGGCGCCGATATCGACCGGGAATACCTCTCGCGCAAAGTAAGCCAGGCCGAGGAACTCTGCGGCCGCAAGGTAAGCTATGTGATATTGCAACTCGCCGAATCAGCAACCTATATGAGCAAACTCACTGCGGTACTGCCGCTTTGGAATAACGGAGATCATAAGACCGGCAGACTTGCAGGACATCTTTAGTGCCTTTTGAATAAAATATTTAATGTAGTAACTTTACATATTAAAATAATGACAATGGAAAATTCACTACTTACCAGAATAACCCTGGATCCCGGGATATGTCATGGGAAACCAATTATTCGCGATACACGGTATTCGGTGGAAGGGATAATTGAATATATGGCCGGTGGAGATTCGGTTGAAGACATTTTATCTGAATTTCCGGATTTAACACGGGAGGATATTCTGGCGTGTTTAGCATTCGCTGCGCGGGCTATCAAACTTAAGGATATCAGCATCCCTGCAGCATGAGATTCATTGTTGATGCACAATTACCGGCATCTCTGGCCGATATCTTTACCGGCCATGATTTCATTCATACGAGAGATTTGTTGTTGGGAAATAAAACAAGTGACAACGAAATAAACGCTCTTTCGGTTAACGAAGAACGTATTTTGATTACCAAGGATAGTGATTTTTACTATTCCTATATTGCCCAATAGAAAACCTTACAAACTTATTCTGGTGAAACTAGGGAATGTTCGCATCCAGGAATTAAGAGAGTATTTCAGATTAAATGCATCCAAAATTGTTGAACTGATTACAGATAACTCATTTCTCATTTTAGAAGAAAAGTGTATTCGCATCATGGACTGACCCCGATGGATACTTGATGCTGGGCCTGCCTGTGCTGTCGCTGCAACTTGTCCTGACTCTTGGTCCTGCCTGCGCTGCCGCTCCCTGCCTACCGGCAGGCAGGCGGCAGGCAGGTCTTTGCTCTTTTTTCCCAGCCAGTCAACCAGGTTTCAGCATTTTACGCAGAACCTTTTGTCATTATTACTGTTTACAGAACTTCTAAAATTGAAAAATACCATGAAAGTTAAATATGATAAAGAAAATGATATTTTATATATCAAATTTTCTGATGCCCAGGTAAGTGAAAGTGATGAAGAAAGAAAAGGAATCATTCTTGATTATGATGCCATGGGCAATATTACGAGTCTGGAGATTATTAATGCTTCAAAAAACATAGTACAGCCGTCTAAACTTGAGTATGAGGTGGCTTAGCCCGACTGCATGACTGCCCCGCCTTCGCCAAACCTGCCTGCCATCACAGCAGGGGCTACGGCGGGCGAAGACGACTGCAAAACTTAAAGACTGCACGACTGCATGACTGCAAGACTGCAAGACTTTTTATTTCATACTTTTGCGTTTCTATTCGCATATTTTATCTTATTTTTGCGTTTTAAAACGTAATTATGATACCGCGAATACTTGGTCAACTGATCCTCAGCAATTTAGATAAAGGTAAAATTATGCATATTCCCGGCCCCAGGCAGGTAGGGAAAACCACTTTATTAAAAGAAATTATAAAAAAAAGTACAGATCAGTTATTGTGGTTGAATGGAGACGAAACAGACGTCAGAACCATGTTCGATAACAGTACCTCCTCAACTATTGGCAAAATAATTGGTAACCGGCGTCTGGTCGTCATTGATGAAGCGCAGCGAATTCAGAATATAGGCATTGCCTTAAAAATTATGGTTGATAATTTTCCACATGTTCAGGTTATTGCTACCGGATCGTCGTCATTTGACCTGGCAAACCAGATCAACGAGCCGCTAACCGGACGAAAGACTGAACTATTTCTTTTCCCTTTGTCGTTTCAGGAAATGGTACAGCATACCAGTTTGATAGAGGAAAAACGATTGATTGAACACCGTATGATTTACGGCTATTACCCCGAAGTAGT
>CAZLLD010000190.1:0-2763 GCA_964560225.1 uncultured Bacteroidales bacterium | reverse complement strand
ACATGAACTTGCTCCAAAAGTTGTATAGAATATTATTCTGGTTCGGCTACACAGCCACCTTGCTGGTAGCTCTCCTCCCCATTGCCGGTAATCTTTCCAAAATAAAAGTGCATGCACTGGTATTCGAAATCCGCCTTGACCACCTGCTCCACTTTGGCGCGTATTTGCTGATCTGTCTTTACTTCATGGCCGGCCGTAAACTCGGCTACCGGCTTTTTAACAAAAAACCCCTGCTGAAATTTGTGATTGTCGTGTTGCTGCTGGCCGCTGTTACCGAAGTGGTGCAGCTGTGGGTGCCGGCGCGGAGTTTTAACCCGTTTGATATGTTGGCGAATGTGGCGGGTCTGGCGGCGGGGGTTGTGGTGATAGGGATTCATAATCGAAGAACCAAGACATCAGCTGGTAACCACCAAAGAAACTTCAAAAACAACTTCGAACAAGGAACACCGATTTAAGAACATCGAAGTTTTGGGAAACACCGAACAAGGAACCTGCCTACCGGCAAGGCAGGCACCGATTTAGGAACTTCGAATACAATAACAGCGACAGCGAGTGATGCAGTGTAATGTCCTCCCCCTACCCTCCCGATGAATCGGGACAAGCTCTCCAAAGGGCCTGCCGGCAGGCAGGTTGGTTACTTTTTACTCACTTCGTTCGTGAGATCGCTTCGTTTAGTTCAGCTGTAGGGAAAAGTGACAGAAAGGGGTTCGGGGCGAAGCTCCCGGTCGCATGCTAATTTTGTATAGCCATTACAATATGCCTTATGATGAAATTTGTTTTGAACCATTTGATTTTCTGTGACGACAGAAAGCTTGCCTGCCGAAGCCCTGCCTGCCGGCCAGGTTCGGCACAGGCAGGTGACAAAAAGTAAGTTTCCGGGCATAAGCCCGGGGTAATACGTACGTCTTTGGCATAACCTGTCCCGCATTCTTGCGGGAGCCTAAGCCGAACCGAGGCCATGCCACGTAAATGCACGACAATTGCCCTGAATTACGCTATCTTTATACCATATTTCTGTATTTCACCCAGAAAACCCGCATCATCAAAATCTCTTTCAATAATGATCGGCTCGATCCGATCATCAATCTGCCTCCTTATTTTCCATAAAACAGGATTTATCGCAAAAAAATCACCTTCAATGCGATCAACGACAATAGCAACATCTATATCACTATCATCTTTGTTTGTGCCCTTTGCATAGGAACCAAAGAGATACATGTTCTCAAAATGAAGATGTTCTTTCAATAAATGCCTGTAAGCCTTTACTTTATTTATAGCTTCTCTTTTATCCATTTTTGTATCTCTTTCGTATTTTGTAATATCTCAAGGCACTTTGCATCGGTCAGGCTCTTCAATAATCTTTCCTTATGTGACGGATACCGGGCTTCAATATTTAATGGTTCTATCTGATCAATGAATTCTCTTTGGACTTCAGAGAATTTTTCATAAAAATCGCCTTGTTTAGCCAGGTAAGAAAGACTATGAGAATAGGGTGCACTTACCTGTCTCAGTTTAATATAATACGCTTTAAAGGCCTTCTCGATAGTTTGATGACACATAAACCCAACATAAAGATACCGCTTGCTCCGAAGCATTGCTTCTGCAGTCTCTAAATCATAGTCTGATAAATCTATCCAATATTTTATCTTGCTATCCATTTATGACAAAGATAAAACAAATGCTCGATATTAATAGTCAGACTCTTACAATTAATCATTATACATGTTCCAAAAACCTTTCAAAGCAATATTCTTGTTCGGCTACACAGTAACCTTGCTGACAGCCTTTCTCCCCATTGCCGGAAACCTCTCTAAAATAAAAGTACATGCGTTGGTTTTCGAAATCCGCCTCGATCACCTGCTGCACTTTGGTGCGTATCTGCTGATCTGCATATACTACCTGGCCGGCCTCAAACTCGGCTACCGGCTTTTTAAATCAAAACCCCTGCTGAAATTTGTACTGGCAGTTTTGCTCCTGGCCATCGTAACCGAAGTGGTGCAGTTGTGGGTACCGGCACGGGCGTTTAATCCGTTTGATTTGGTGGCGAATGTGGCGGGCCTGGCGGCGGGGGTTGGAGTGATATTGGTCGAAGATCGGAAACCTGCCTGCCGGAGCGGCAGCGCAGGCAGGTCCTAGATTTAAGTATGGTTCTTAGATCTTGGACCTTAGATCTTGGTTTTATATCATATTGATGAACTAAAGAAAATATGGTAAATTTGTCTCTACAGGTTCATTACAATTAGTGTTAAAATGAAAAGAAATTTGATTATCGAAAACATCCAAAGCAAACTCAATCGTTTGCCTGATAATCAATTGCAGGAAATGAACGATTTTGCCGATTTTCTTCTCAGCAAAATTGATGAAAAAATCACTGTTGAAGGGATTAAGAAACTTATTCAAAATTCCAAATCATTTGAATTCCTGCAGGAAGATGAAGATCTGTATACCGTTAATGACCTTAAGGAAAAGTATAAATGAAAAAAGGCGACGTTGTACTGATTCCTTTTCCTTTTACAGATCTTACCGGAAATAAAAACAGACCTGCAGTGATATTAATTGAATCTGAAGAAGATGTGACAGTTTGTTTTATTACATCTCAAATTCAGCGGCAAGAGCAATACGACATACTTGTTAATCCTTCTGAACATAACGGTTTAAAAAAGCCCTCATTGATCCGGCTGAGCAAACTGGCAACCATTGATAAAGATTTGGTTATTGGCAGGCTCGGAATCCTGGATTTAAAAACGATCCGTTTGCTGAACA
>CAZLLD010000189.1:0-2784 GCA_964560225.1 uncultured Bacteroidales bacterium | reverse complement strand
TGAACCGGGAAGGGGCAAACTTGTAATCGCACTGCCAGTCGGTTTCAAACCAACCCGTGTCAAAATGGATCACATCTGATGGAATCCTGTTCTGTCGCAGAAGTGAAGCAACCCGCCTTCCGTCATCTTCCGAAAAATAGGTTATACGGCTCATCCACAGGCCAAACGACCACAATGGCGGCATGGAAGCCTTTCCGGTTAAATCGGTATATTCATCCAGGATATCCTTGGGTTCACCCAGAAAAACAAACAGGTCCAGCTGGTCATCCCCAATCATCAGCGAATTGATGTTGCCGAAGTACTTGCCAAAATCACAGGTAACCGGTGAGGATGTATGCATAAACATGCCATATCCCCTGCTGCTCATGAAAAAGGGTATCGGCTTGTACATGGTTTCGTTCTGAACACCGTTGGCATCGTCAGTCCATAACACCACGCGCTGTCCCCGCTTATCGAGCCGCGTAAACGATTCTCCGCATCCGAAGATTTTTTCATCAGGCGACAGGAAAAAAGCAGCATTGATGCTGCGAGAATAGTCTTTTGCCCTGCGAACATAGGAAAAGGGCAATTGCGGTATATAGCTTGAATTGGCCAGATCACTCAAATGAACCGTCCGGGTAAGAAAATACCCGTTCTTATCCCTGAACTCCACAGTCCAGGGATTACTGCGAATGACTACCGATCCGGCCTCACTGGTATACAGATAACCCTCATCAATTTTCGAATATTTCCAGCTTGTCTTATCCACCGGTGCAAACCCTTCGGTCAACATCAGCGAGGCCCCAGGTGTCTTATTTTGAAAGCCGGTATTTGCTCTTATTCTGATCGTCCTGGCAGAAACAAATTCAATGCTAAATGGCAGATTGGGAGCAACCTCATATTCATTGGTGGGGAATTCGTTCGAATGAACAGGTTTCAAAACGCCCATCATGTTATTGAACGCAAGCCGGGTTGAATTTTCATACCTTTTGTATTCGAGCACGCCTGCACCTTGCACCGGATCAAATGACTTGAGGTTATCAGCCAGGTAATGCGTATTGGTGAAATCAAAGAAGTCACCACTGATGTCAACAGGCTCGTTCAACAGGTACTGATTTTGACCCGGACGAACCGGAATCTGGGCATTAAGAACCAAGCCGGCAGCCAGGATTAATGCAGACAAAAGGAAATGTTTGCTAGTCATTATTTGATTGTTGGTTTTATTTTGTAATTGTTTTAATATCATCCGGCGTTTATCAGATCTATAAGTTTAGCAATTTAGCAATTTAGCACAAAAGCACAACAGAAAACCATCAAATTAGTACTATTTCCAACACAGCAGAACGGCTCTCATAATTTTTAAAATTCGGGTAAACAACCATTCAAAGCATGACAAATTCGCACGACAACCAGACGACATGATGCATATTTGTCATTTATTAAAACAAGCATATGAAGAAATGGCAGTCTCCTGCTTTTCTTCAGCTTGAAACTCATGGTCACAGTGTGGTTAAAATACCCGTCCAGCGTTAAATATTGTTAAAGCTGGCGATCTGGTAAACAAATGTCATAATTTTGAAGTTAATATAACAAAAACAAGGCATGTTTTTTGAAAACGTATAAAAGAAACTGTAAATTTAGAGAAGATGAAAAACAAACAGCTATTAGTAATCATTGCAGCTGCCATAATCGGTGGTCTGGTAGCTTTGGTGAGTTATTCCGCATTGCTTGACAGGAAGGAGAGAAGTATTATAGCCGAAGTCAAAGAACCGGTAAGCATGGTCAATCTGAAAGCCGGACTTGACAGTTCTACAGATTTCACCTATGCTGCGGAAAAGACCGTGAACGCTGTGGTTAACGTAAAAACGCAGACAACCATACAGTACAGAAATCCGATTTATGATTTTTTCTACGGCGACAGTTATAAAGGCTATTCCGAACCACAGGTAGGCATTGGCTCAGGGGTGATCATTACAGCAGACGGGTATATTGTAACCAACAACCATGTGATCGAAAATTCCGACAAAGTTTCGGTAACACTGAATGACAAAAGGGAATTTGAAGCCAAAGTGGTGGGTACCGATCATTCCACCGACCTGGCGTTGCTTAAGATAAATTCTGAAAACCTGCCCTTCATGGCTTTTGGCAACTCAGATGAGTTGAAAGTCGGCGAATGGGTGTTGGCAGTAGGAAATCCCTTCAATATTTCATCCACGGTAACGGCCGGAATTGTGAGTGCCAAAGGCAGGAGTATGGCCATCATTGAAGATGATTACCGGATTGAATCGTTTATCCAGACAGATGCTTCCGTAAATCGTGGAAACAGCGGCGGAGCTTTGGTCAACCTGAGAGGAGAGATGGTTGGCATCAATACAGCCATCGTATCTCCTACCGGAGGGAATGTGGGTATTTCGTTTGCCATTCCGTCAAGCATAGTGCAGAAGGTTGTAAAGGATCTCATTGAATTCGGAACCGTTCAACGTGCCATTATGGGTGTGCAAATTCAGGAAATAACTGCCGAGCTGGCTAAGGATAAGGATATAGAAATTCAGGACGGAGTCTTTGTGAATTCTGTAAATGATAACAGTGCTGCCCAGGAGGCCGGGATTGAATCGGGAGATATCATCGTAAAAATCAACAATCTGGTTGTGAAAACCCCGTCTGAATTGCAGGAACTTGTTGGTCGCTACCGTCCCGGCGACAAGATCAGTGTTACCATAAAAAGAAAAGACAAAACGAAACAAATTGAAGTGACCTTACGTAACCTACAAGGTGACACTGGAGTCGTTAAGGCAGGAACGTACG
>CAZLLD010000188.1:0-2854 GCA_964560225.1 uncultured Bacteroidales bacterium | reverse complement strand
GAGCGCCCATGAATCGGCAACTGCGCATACCGGTGAACGTTAGCAGCAAGCAAACAAACTCCGTCCAAAAGCTACTTGATAAAATTTTGACTATCTTTACACAAAGAATTGGATTATGAGAGCGATAGAGTTTAAATCTAAGATAAAAAATAACCAGATTACGATACCTTCAAAGGTTCAATCTGAGTTGAATTCCAAACAGGATAAGAATGTTAGGGTAATTGTGCTTATTGATGATTCTGAAAGTGCTGATGATTATATATTCCAAAAGGCAGCTCAAAATCGTTTCCTACAGGGCTATTCCGAGTCGGACTCAATTTATGATAATTAATCAATATGAGTAAATTGAAGTTCGGAGATATTGTCTTATTGAAATTCCCATTTACAGATGGCAAGAATTACAAAAGACGTCCAGCTCTCATAATCAATGACTTTAAGGATGGAGATGTAGTTGTTTGCAGGATCACAAGCCAGATTTACGAAAGT
Organism: uncultured Bacteroidales bacterium; assembly: GCA_964560225.1. Taxonomy (GTDB): domain Bacteria; phylum Bacteroidota; class Bacteroidia; order Bacteroidales; family UBA10428; genus UBA5072. Next base: position 2,368 of record CAZLLD010000188.1, on the reverse strand, counting down.
CCATATGATGTCTATTTGGATAAATGGAAAGAATTTGGCCTTAAATTGCCTTCAGTCATTCGAGTTCATAAGATAGCGACACTTGAGAAAAACTTAGTTGAGGTAATAATGGGGAAAATTGACACCTCGACTAAAGAAAAAATAAAAAAAATAATCAAGCAATTAACAGATTAACAATTGCCTGCTGCTAACATGCGGTCATACGCAATGCGGGGTGCAGTGCCTGTTCTATTTACAGTTCATTTAATAAAGCTTTCTGCAACTCGACAAGTTAGCGCTTTGAATCCCGCACTGCGCATACCGCCACCGTTTAGCAAAAATGCTAAGATTGCATGCTACATAATAAATTCCTATATTTGCAAAAAAAGCAATGGCCAGTATAGCAATTACAAATAGAACACTTGATAAGTATTTTGGATTCTTGCGTAAGCTGGATAATAATTCAAAAAAAAGATTAATCATCAAATTGACTGAATCATTGGAAACTAATGACAATTCATCATTTGATTTGAAAAGTATTTATGGCAAATGGGATGATTCCAAAGATTCTGATGAAATTATCAAGGATATTAGGGACGCTAGGGTAATTAACAGAAATATCGAGTCATTTGAATGAAGTATTTGCTCGACACGAATATTTGTATTCATTTTTTTCGAGGCAAGTTTAATCTTATCGAAAAGTTTGAAAGCATTGGTGTTAAAAATTGTGCAATTTCAGAAATTACATTAGCAGAATTAGTATTTGGCGCTGAAAGCAGTAAAAATCCTCAGAAGAATCACGACATAATAGAGAAATTTGCTACTCAGATAACTATTCTTCCAATTTTTGATTCAATTTATAAATACGGAAAAGAAAAAGCCAGATTAAGGAAATTAGGAGTTATGATAAGCGATTTTGATTTGTTAATTGGGTGTACTTCGACTGAAAACGATTTAATAATGGTTACTGAGAATGTTAAGGAATTTGAGCGAATCTCAGATATTAAAATCGAAAACTGGATTAATAGAAATAAATAAGCACTTTTGCTAACATGCGGTCATACGCAATTATTCGATAGGCTATTTGTAACTTCCTTCGGTCGATAATATGGTTGAACCTCATGAGCTCCCTGCGGTCGGTTGCCGGGCCGATGGGTTGCTAATGTTGGTTCATTTGGCTATCTTTCGGGTAACACGACTAGTGAGCGCTTCGAAGCGGCAACTGCGCATACCGCCGGACGTTTAGCAAAAATTAATAATAGTCATACTATGAAACGAATAATTTTAAGCGGATTATTTTTAATCATAATATTCATCAGTTCAAATGGTCAAATTATTGTGACCTATGGTGATTTAGCTTATGAAGACACTATTGATTTTTCTTCTGCAGATAATTGGATTACAATTAATAATCCTGATACCAATATTTGGGAAATTGGAAAACCAAATAAGTTGTATTTTAATTCCACGCATAATGGAGATAAAGTTATATTAACTGATTCTTCAAATTTTTACTCAGATAGTTGTAATGATTATTTTTATATGACAATCCCATGGTTTGAAAATTATTGGGGAGAAGGTATATTGTCGTTTTATCACAAATTTGACACTGATACTTTAGTAGATGGTGGAGTAATTGAAGTATCATATGATAATGGCATTTCCTGGATTAATTATTTGGATGATGGTCATCATATGGATAACCAATTTATTGGCCTTTATGAAGATACTATTTGTGGAGGAGAATATGGATTTTCTGGTAAATCAAATGGTTGGCAATATGTTGAATTGTATTGGTTTTGGATTGGCTTAACGAAAACAACAACATTGGATTATGATAATACAATTATTAGATTTAGATTTTTAAGTGATGAAAATAATACAAACAAGGAAGGATGGATGATTGATGATATTGTATTTCGTGGATACTTTATTACGGGATCCGTAGATAATACTTCAAAAATGCAAATGCAAGTCTTTCCAATACCTTCAAATGGCATAATGAATATTGTGGCTAACTATGAAAAACCAAATAAACTGAACTTTGAAATTTATGAATTATCAGGTAAATTGATTAAAAAATATCAGATTATTAATAATCAGGTAAATATATCAGAGATTAATTCTGGTGAATATATCTACAGGATATTGGAGGATGAAAAAATGTTATCAAGCGGGAAACTAATAAAAAATTAACTGATGCCAACATGCGGTCATACGCAATGCGGGGTGCAGTGCCTGTTTTAATGGAAGCTCATTTTATAAGCATTACTGTAACTCGACAAGTGAGCGCCCTGAAACGGCAACTGCGCATACCGCCGAACGTTAGGGCCAGGTAGAAAACGTTACACAGAAAATATCAGGATGATTTTTAATTGATTATCTTTGC
>CAZLLD010000187.1:0-2877 GCA_964560225.1 uncultured Bacteroidales bacterium | reverse complement strand
CGGGCATGAAATTTTCCCGGATCACCTTCACCTGTCGTGGATGTATACATCCCATCCCGGCAAATCCGAGGGCCTTCGACTTTTCCGCAGAATCGGCAAGAGCTTCCATATCATCCACATTGGAAAATACCGAATCGATGGGCTGTATACCGGCAGCCCGGGCAGCGTTCACGATCATGCTTCGGGCAAAGAACGATTCGTTGCCTTCTGTTGTGCGCTGCGCGCCTATGTCGGCAGTATAATCTTCTAACCCTATTGCTAAGGCCACAACTTGTTTCGATGAACAGGCAATCTCATAGGCATGTATCACCCCTGCGGCACTTTCAATAATGGGCATCAGGCAAATGGTGTCGTTCTTTCCGCCCAGCATATCAGCTATAGCCTTGTCAACCGACATCACCTGTCCGGCATTTTCGCACTTGGGGATCAGGATGACATGAACACCCTGGTTGACACAAAACTGCAGATCATCAAGGCCTGCCGGAAGCTGGTTGATGCGCACCATGCGTTCGGCACCATAAAAATCAACACAGCGCAATGCATTTCTTACCAGGAAACGGGCTTCATATTTGCGTTCAGGTGCCACCGAATCCTCCAGGTCGAGTATGATACCATCGGCACCATAGATGCCCGCATTGATCATGAGTTTGGGGTTGTTGCCGGGCAGGTAGAGCCGGGCGATCCGGTCGCGGTCGCGCGGTATCAGGTAATGGTGATCCGGATGAACCGGCAGCAGGTAGTCCTGATCCGTTTTTAAGCTTTTGCGGACAACCGCTTCGAGCCGGGCAGCCAGCGTAAATGGCAAGGCCCCCGTATCTTCAATTTCAACCCGGGCCCGGGTGATGTGGTAAAATTCAAGGATATCACGGCACAGTTCCCGGATGGAATGGCCATACATGCTTTTTACCTTGCTGGTGATGCGAATTTCGGTTTTTTGAACCGACTCTGGTTCGAGGCTTACAAAGCAATCCGACCGGGTACCTGTTCCGCGATTACCTGCTGTATAAATCATAACCGGGATTTTATCTACAAAAATTACGGATAAAATCCCGATTAAACCCTGATTGTTGTCAGGTATAAAAACAAGAAATCCGCCAACGGTTTATCCGCGGCGGATTTCAAAACTCTTATAAAAAGTGCTTATTCCGGAATATCAAACAATTCGCACACTTCTTCGTAGCTCAGTTTGGTGAAATCAAGCGCGGATTTTTTAGCAGTTGCCTGAACCCCGCCGGGGATGATCACATACCTGAATTCGGGATGATATAACATACCTACAGGTGAATAGCTGGCAGAATTATCATGTGTATAAGCACGGAGAGTTATTTTCCCGGTTTTCAACCAAAAATCTAATGTAAATGAAGTGGTACCGGTTAATCCGGAAAGCGGAAGTGGCATCACATTAGTGGGTGAGCCGGGCAAAACAATTGATGATACAGATTTATAATAGCAAAGTACTATTCCATCATTTACAATAGCACTTGTAAGCTGGGCCACATTAATGTGATTCACCTTGGCATTACCATAAAACGAGGTATCTCTCCAGGCACCTGCCGGCTGTATCCAATCGGAATATATCACATTGGCCGTTCCGGTTTCACCCTGTTCGCCCTGTTCTCCCTGTTCACCTTGAGGTCCTGCAGGTCCTTCATCACCTTCACAACCGATAAACAAAGCCAATGCCAACATGGGCAATGCAAATAAAAACAATGATTTTCTCATGATAGTAAGATTTAAGTTAGTAATTATGGTGTATTGATAAAAATTTCGCATATACAAGTAACAGGGTTTGCGGTGTTTTTGATAAAGTTAGGCCTCCATCAACACAATTACCAATATATTAACGAGAGTTATCAACAAAAGTTACCTGAACTGACAAAAATCATATTGTCAGCAACCTTGTTTTCATTGCCACGCAGTGAAGTAATTCCTTAAACAACCCGATTTTGCTTACTTTCCGTGAAGGACTTTTTTTAATCCGTTGTCCATTCTGCTTAACGTTTCTTCTTTCCCGATCATCTCCAGTATGTCAAACAGGTGAGGCCCCATGCCCGAACCAACTATCAACAGGCGAAGCGGCGCGGCAACACGACCGAAACCAAGGCCTTTCTCCTCTGTATACTGCTTTATTAATGACTCCAGTGTAGGTGCTGAAAAATCGGCACTTGCTCCAAACAGGTTGCTAACCTCCGAAATGATTTGCGGTGTGTCCGCTTTCCATACCTTTCTTGCCATGGCAGCGTCATAATCCGCCGGGGCTTCAAAAAAATAAAATGCCTGGCCCCAGAAATCCTGTGGGAAAACCAGTCGCTCTTTCACCAGCACAGTTACCTTTTTCAGGTAGTCGAGCCTTACGGTGTGACCTTTTTGCTGTAGCACCGGGACAAACAATGCTGCCAGATCGTCATCATCCATGGCCTTCAGGTATTGCTGATTGTACCATTTTGCCTTTTCGGGATCAAAACGCGAACCCGATTTCCCAACCCTTTCTAGGTCGAAAGCCTGCGCCAGTTCTTTCAGTGAAAACAATTCCTGCTCGGTACCCGGGTTCCAGCCCAGGAAAGCCAGTATGTTCACCATCGCCCCGGGGAGGTAACCCGTCTCACGGTAACCCGAAGAAACTTCATTGGTGAACGGATCGGTCCATTGCAGGGGAAAAACGGGAAATCCCATCTTATCGCCATCGCGCTTGCTCAGCTTGCCCTGTCCGCTTGGCTTCAAAATCAGCGGCAGGTGTGCAAACTGCGGCATTACAGCGCCCCACCCAAGTGCCCTGTACAACAACACATGCAGGGGAAGCGAAGGCAGCCATTCTTCACCGCGGATCACATGGGTAATCTCCATCAGGTAATCATCGGTAACATTGGCCAGGTGATA
>CAZLLD010000186.1:0-2946 GCA_964560225.1 uncultured Bacteroidales bacterium | reverse complement strand
TCCAGGTTCTTCACATCGGTAATGTAATTGTTTACCGCACTGGTTATTTCCTGGTAGAGGTTGTGGTAGCGCCTCAGGAACCGGGGTGAGAAATCCTGGTTGATTCCCAGCATGTCATGGCTTACCAGCACCTGACCATCAACAAACCGACCTGCTCCGATTCCGATAATCGGAATCTTCAATTCCTGGGCCACCTGTGCGCCTAGCCGGGCGGGGATTTTTTCGAGCACTATGGAAAAGCAACCGGCTTCCTCAAGCACATGGGCATCTTCAACCAGTTTTTTGGCTTCTTCTTCATCCCTGGCTCTGACGACAAAGGTTCCGAATTTATGAATCGACTGGGGTGTGAGACCCAGGTGTCCCATAACCGGAATTCCCGCGCACAGGATCCGGGTAACCGATTCCACTATTTCCTTGCCTCCCTCGAGTTTCACACCGTGTGCCCCGGTTTCTTTCATAATCCGGATGGCGGAATTCAGTGCTTCTTTCGAATTTCCCTGGTACGAGCCAAAAGGCAGGTCGACAATTACCAGCGCTCTTTCAACAGCCCTGACCACGGCAGAAGCGTAAAAAATCATCTCATTGAGGGTGATGGGTACGGTAGTTTCATAACCCGCCATCACGTTTGAGGCTGAATCTCCCACAAGAATCACGTCAATGCCGGCCCGGTCAATAATTTTGGCCATGGAATAGTCATAGGCAGTGAGCATGGAAATTTTCTCACCCCTCACTTTCATCTCCTGCAGTACATGGGTGGTGATCTTTTTTGGCTTATCGGCTGAAGCAACTGACATGGCAAAAAATTTTAAGTTTGGTAATAAGGAGGCAAAGTTGAGAAATAAACACGGAATACCCAAAAGTTAGGTTACATTATGTCACGTTACAGTGAACCTGTCCTGTTGATTCTGTCACATTGCCCAGTATAAAACTGTCTATTTGTCAGCATGACACAAATGGCACAATCCTTGCCGATATGGGAACACAACAGCATATTGAATATTAACCAAAAAAATATTTTAGCATGAGCAAGATTATCGGAATTGATCTGGGGACGACCAATTCATGCGTTGCAGTGATGGAGGGTAGTGAACCGGTTGTAATTCCCAACAGCGAAGGCAAGCGCACCACGCCTTCGGTGGTAGCATTTATTAACGACGGAGAACGCAAGGTTGGAGATCCGGCAAAGCGCCAGGCAATTACCAATCCGCAGAAAACTGTATATTCCATCAAGCGTTTCATGGGCGAAACCTATGACAAGATGCAGAAGGAAATCAACCGGGTTCCATACAAGGTGGCTAAAGGCGATAACAATACCCCACGGGTGGTAATTGATGACCGCAAATTCACTCCTCAGGAAATTTCTGCCCTTGTATTGCAAAAAATGAAAAAGACAGCTGAAGACTACCTGGGTCATGAAGTAACTGAGGCAGTCATCACGGTTCCTGCATATTTTAGCGACTCTCAGAGACAGGCTACCAAGGAAGCCGGTGAAATTGCAGGTCTCAAAGTAAGGCGTATCATCAATGAGCCTACAGCTGCCTCGTTGGCATACGGACTCGACAAGAAGCATCATGATATGAAGATCGCCGTTTATGATTTGGGCGGCGGCACATTCGATATTTCCATCCTGGAACTGGGTGACGGTGTTTTTGAAGTAAAATCTACCAATGGTGATACCCACCTGGGTGGTGACGACTTTGACCAGTGTGTCATTGACTGGCTTGCTGAAGAGTTTAAAAAAGATGAAGGTATTGATCTGAAGAAAGACCCGATGGCACTGCAACGTCTTAAGGAAGCTGCTGAAAAGGCCAAGATTGAACTTTCAAGTTCTACACAAACAGAGATCAACCTGCCATACATTATGCCGGTTGACGGAATTCCAAAACACCTGGTAAAGACCCTCACACGCGCCAAATTTGAAAGTCTGATTGACACCCTGGTTCAGGCCACTATTGAACCTTGCCGCAAAGCGCTGCAGGATGCCGGTTTATCTGCATCCGATATCAGTGAAGTAATTCTGGTTGGCGGCTCTACCCGTATTCCGGTGATTCAGGATGTAGTTGAGAAATTCTTCGGCCGCAAACCTTCAAAGGGCGTTAATCCTGATGAAGTGGTAGCTATTGGCGCTGCCATACAAGGCGGTGTACTCACCGGTGAAGTAAAGGATATCCTGCTGCTTGACGTGACCCCGCTTTCGCTGGGTATTGAAACAATGGGAGGTGTCGCAACCCGCTTGATTGAGGCAAATACCACCATCCCTACCAAGAAAACAGAAACCTTTACCACAGCATCAGACAACCAGCCCTCGGTTGAAATTCATATCCTGCAGGGTGAAAGGCCCATGGCCGCCGACAACAAAACCATCGGCAGGTTCCATCTCGATGGAATTCCGCCTGCCCCCAGAGGGATTCCGCAAATCGAAGTTACATTCGATATTGATGCCAACGGCATCCTGCATGTTTCAGCTAAAGATAAGGGAACAGGCAAGCAGCAAAGCATTCGCATTGAGGCTTCATCAGGTCTGTCGGCCGACGAGATTGAAAAAATGAAACGTGAAGCCAAGGAGAATGAAACGCGCGATAAGGAACAACGTGAGCGGGTTGACAAACTAAATGCAGCTGACAGTTTGATTTTCCAGACTGAAAAGCAGCTGAAGGAGTTTGGCGACAAACTGCCTGCAGATAAGAAAGGTCCGATTGAACAGGCTCTGGCAACACTGAAGGAAGCTCATAAATCACAGGATCTTGCCGCTGTTGACAAGGCCACTGCAGAACTGACAGCAGTATGGCAGGCAGCTTCAGAGGAACTCTATAAGAGCCAGCAAGCCGGCGGTCAGCAAGGCCCGCAGCAGGGTTATACAGCCGATGCAGGAGCTGCCTCGGGTGCAGGTTCAACTAACGGCGCCAAAAAAGACGACGAAGTGACCGATGTGGATTTTGAAGAAGT
>CAZLLD010000185.1:0-3007 GCA_964560225.1 uncultured Bacteroidales bacterium | reverse complement strand
GATTTTTATTATAATAATTATTATTCATGAAATCACTATTTCAGCTTCCACCCCCACCCCCCGCCAGCGGGGGACATCGCACTTACCATCTGGATTGTAATGCCAAAACTTTATATTTCAAATTAAATACATCTAACAAATCAAATCTTATATAATTCTTCCCTGGTTATGAAATTTATATATGTCAAATTAGAAGGCAGGATTAATTAAAGCATTGATTAAAACCAAAATATAACAATTAAGTTGAGGCGTATGCCTTTAAGGGCGTAAGCTATTTTAGATTGACGGCTATGGGCCTATCCTGGATGAACAAATTATTTCTGTCCGCAATTATCAAGAATGTATTTTAAGGCCTCCGCATTTCCCATTTTGCCGGATCTTTGCAAATCAGAACAACCATTTGCCTGGTCACCTGATTTGATTTTTGCCATTCCCATCAACATCCAGGTTTCCGCATCCTGTGGGTTCAGATCAAGCGACATGGCCAAATCCTTGATGGCATACTGGTAAGTGGAGGTTTTCAGATAGGTCTTTCCTCTGGCCTTGAAAAACGTACTGTTATCGGGTTCTTCTTTCAGAACCTGGTTAAAAAGTCTGAGCGCATTCATAAAATCACCTGCTTCATAGTGATATTCTCCACACAGGTAAATTGACCGGATATCATCCTCAAAATACTTAAGAAAAAAAGAGAGATCCCTGATAGCTGACTGCCAGTCCTTATGACCGGCATAAGCAGATGCACGGCTTTTATAGAGCCGGAAATCACCGGGATCATTTTTCAAAGCCCTGGTAAAATCATTGATGGCATCTCGGAATCTTCCTGCCTTCAGATAAGCTGTAGCACGCATGACATATGCCTCTGTCATCTCTTTGTTGTTACTGATAACTGAAGTGAAATCGGAAACGGCAGCAGTATACATACCCATTTCAAGAAATGCCTTACCTCGTGCAAAAGCCAGATTTTCACTGGCAACATGCTTGCTTAACCCATCATCAAGGATAACAATGGCTTTATCATACTGTTTCTTTGATGTATAATAGCGTGCTTCAGCGGCAATTTTGTCAGCATCATCGTACCAGTTGTTCTGCCAAAGCGAATGCCATTCGGCAGTTTCCTGAAGTTCATCGAAATCGGGGTCCTTCCTGATGCTGTCTTCGGGCAGCCTGAAAGGTGACTCCAGATGACTCTTCAATGAACGTATGGCATTACCCTGATCGCCTGCCAGGGCATAGGCCTTTGCAAGCCACAGATCAGCACTTCCCGGGAAGATTAAATTGGCTTCATTGAAATCTGCAAGGGCCCGGGTGGTTTCTTTTGCTTTAAGAAATGAAGCCCCTCTCCTTATAAACAGTCTGTAGTCGGCATTGTTGCGGTCGATTGCCATCGTGAAACTCCCGGCAGCTGAGACATATTCACCCTTAATATATTGAGCGCATCCAACAAGATACTGCTCGTCAGCAGTTTGCGACAAAACCGGCAAGGCAAAGATCATCATGACCACCAGAACCGGCAGTGAAATAATGCTATTTGGTAAACTCCTGGGCATGACCTTCAGCGTATAAGTGAATAAATCCGGTAAGTGTACGAATCTCTGTGCCGCTGATCCTGGGCTCATACACATCACATATATAATAATAAACTCCTGATGGCACCTTGGAATCCGTGTCGCGGTATTTACCATCCCAGTTGATATCAGGGTCCGTAGTCTCCTTAACCAGCTGTCCGTAGCGGTTGAAAATTTTCATGTCTACTTTCTTAACCAAATTGTTTACATTGCTGGAAACATAAATATCATTGATGTTATCTCCGTTGGGGGTAAAAACATTGGGAAGCTCATAAAAACCGCAATTGTCAACACAATAATAAGCTGAGCGCGGACTCTTGTTTCCCACTGAGTCAACGGCAATAATCGCATAGCAGCCAGCCATTGACATCCCATCATTCATCCTGTGATAATAAACAGTATCCAGCGGCGAATCAACATAATCTATTGAATCCATGACTTCACTGATCACGGGTGAATAATATACAATGTAACCCAGCACATCGTCGGCACAGGTGCGGTTAGGATTGGTCCAGGTGAGGATATTGGTTGCGCTGTCACATTTTGATTCCACGGTAAGCAAGGGTGCACAGGGCGGAGTCAGATCGGCAGGTGCGCCGGAATTTTGATGCGACAAGTTGCTGTTATTGTAAATAACTCCATTAACTGGCCTCCATCCGATACTTCTGACCTGGTAAAAATAGGTTTCACCGTTCTGCAATCCGGAATCAACAAACCGGTAATTGTCCACAGTTGTTAATGAATCGAAGGGCAGTGAACCATGCCTCCTGAAAATTACATATTGTTCATTAACCCAGGGCGCTTTTTTGCGGATCTCCAGTGTAAGCTGGTTGTCGTCCGGTGTAATATCAATATAAAGCGACGAAGCAATCTCGCTTTCTCCAGGCATCATTTCAAACCTGTTGCCGGGCGTATTGTTGAACATTTTAACCGTATAATAGTAAGGGAAATACACTGTATTCAGCGGTGAATCAAAATAGGTTGTATCGTTGAGATCGGCGGTTTGAACCGAATCAATTAAAACAAAACTGCCAGGATCCGGAGTGGCAGATCGGTAAATTTTAAAAACATAAGGCCCGGGGGCAGAAACCGCATCAAAATCGCGGGGTTTCGCCCAGGAAACGAAAATCTCACCGTTTGTTTCATCAATATCAGTAACACTTACATTCAGCAGCGAAGGAAATCCGGGAACCACGGTGTTGCAAACCTCTTCTGAAGAATAACTTTCATTTCCGTCATCATAGTAAGCTGTTATGCGGTAACAGTACTCGATTCCCTGCACCAGGCCCTCCCCGTTATTGTCGTCTGTAAAGATGACATTTTCTTTACCCTTCACCACAGCTATTTTGGTGTAGCCCGTATATTCAGGGACACCACTTTCACAGCTATCCGGATCATAGTCATAATTACCTTCCCGGCGATAAATGTTATAACCTGCAACC
>CAZLLD010000184.1:0-3057 GCA_964560225.1 uncultured Bacteroidales bacterium | reverse complement strand
TGGAGGTGTTGCGCGAAGCCGGGTTACCCGACGGCGTGATCAACATGGTATTTGCTCCGGGTCCTTCGGTCAGTAAGGTTATCCTTTCACACCGGCATTTTGCCGGCTTGCACTATACTGGTTCCACCGAAGTTTTCCAGGAAATTTGGAAAACCATTGGTGACAACATATACAAATACCACACATATCCGCGCGTGGTAGGCGAAACCGGGGGAAAAGACTTTGTGATGGTACATGAGTCGGCCGACATGCGGCAGGTAGTAACGGCCATCTCACGCGGAGCCTATGAATACCAGGGACAAAAATGCTCGGCTGTTTCGCGGGTATATGTACCCGACAACAAATGGCCCGAGATAAAAGATATGTTAATGAGTGACCTGGCTTCGTTTACCATGGGAGGGCCAGAGGATTTTTCCAACTTCATCAATGCCGTTATAGACGAAGGCGCTTTTGAACGGCTCAAAAAAGTAATCGACCGGATCAAACGCGAAAAAAAAGCAGCTATAATTGCCGGCGGTAAAACCTATAAAAAAACAGGATATTTTATCGAACCAACGGTGGTACTTGCTGATGATCCATACTACTTTGCCATGCAGGAAGAGTTTTTCGGACCCATCCTTACCATACATGTTTATCCTGCTGAAAAATTTACCGAAACGCTGGAGATATGTGACAACACCTCTATATACGCGCTAACAGGTTCTATCTTTGCCCGTGAGCGAAAAATTATAGAGCTGGCTTCGCGAAAACTGGTTAATGCAGCAGGCAATTTCTACATCAATGACAAGCCTACAGGCGCCGTGGTTGGCCAGCAGCCTTTTGGTGGCAGTCGTGGATCAGGGACAAATGATAAAGCCGGGTCGGTGCTCAATTTGATTCGCTGGCTTTCACCACGTTCGGTGAAAGAAACATTTATTCCGCCCGTAAACTACCGTTACCCCTTTATGGTTGAAAGATAGATTTAGAGCAGCGGGATGATCTTTTCAAGCCGGTTGCTTCTGGAACCTTTAATCAATATCAGGCATCCTGAAGGAGGATTGTTGGTGAGCAGTTGCATCAGATGATCAATCGTGCCGGCATACTGATAACCTGCATCACATGCTGCATTTTCAAAGGCTTTTCCCATGCAGATCACTTTGTCAGCGCCTTTTTCCTTCAGACCGGAAATGATGCTTTCATGTTCGTGTATTGAAGAATCTCCCACTTCTCGCATCTCACCAAGTATCAGCAGCTTGTTCTTCCCTTCAAACTTCATGAATTCGGCAATTGATGCCGCCATGCTTGACGGGTTGGCATTATAGGCATCCATAATGATCCTGTTCTTTCCTGTGTCAATCAGTTGTGAACGGTTGTTACTGGGTCGATAGGCCGAAACAGACTGCGCTATTTCGTCAGGTGAAATGCCGAAGTACAAACCTACAGCACAGGCAGCCAAAACGTTCTCTGCATTAAAGCTGCCAACCAGATGGGTTGAAATATCCATGGGCTCTCCTTTCAGTTTCACGCTCAAGCGTAGAAAAGGATCGCCTGCAACCCGCTCTGCAACTATTCCACCGGGACCGTTATAAACCACGGTATTGGTATATGATTCAGGTACCAGGGGTGCCAGGTAAGAGTTATCCTTGTTCAGAAATATTGTTTTTCCGTTCTCCATCAAATGACTGAAGAGCTCTCCTTTTGCTTTTGCAACACCTTCAATGCCACCAAAACCTTCGAGGTGGGCTTTCCCGATATTGGTAATCAGGCCGTAATCGGGCCGGGCGATCTCACTCAATGTGGCAATCTCCCCGGGGTGATTGGCTCCCATTTCAACAATACCCACCTCCATGTTGCTGTTCATAGAAAGCAGTGTCAGCGGCACCCCGATATGGTTGTTCAGGTTTCCTTCAGTTGCAAACACCCTGAATTTCTTTGAAAGTACCTCGCGGCAAAGTTCTTTTGTTGTGGTTTTGCCGTTTGATCCTGTAATGGCCAGGATTTTAATCCCGGATTGCATCCGGTGATATCCGGCCAGTTGCTGCAGGGTTTGAAGCACATCATCGACACGGAAAATCATGGGATGTGACTGGGGCAAATCCTCATCCGTTACCGAAGCGGCAGCACCCTTTTCAATTGCTTCAAGGGCAAAAAGGTTTCCGTTGAAATTTTCTCCCCTGAGTGCAAAAAACAGGCATCCGGGCGTGATGTTTCTGGAGTCGGTTGAGATCTTCCTGTGATTCAGGTAGAGATTATACAGGAATTTTATATCCATATTGCTCATCTATAAAAACAAGTAGAGACGCAAAATCTTGCGTCTCTACATTGTATTATGTTATAAATCATTGATTTATTTTCTTTTACCTTGTCCGGCAGGACTTCCGACGCGAATCATGGCGCAGCGGAATCCCAGGTCGTCACGCGACTGGTCTTCATCGAGGTACCTGCGGGTACCGGGACTGAGCCAGTAAGCGCGGTCGCGCCATGAACCTCCTTTGTATACCCTGGTTTTATCGGAAATCAGTGAAGTTTCAGCAGTGGGTGTTTGTGAATACATGCGATTTGAGCTGGATTCCTGGGCTCTGGCATCAGCAGTCCATTGGTCTCCGTCAATCACGCTTGATTCATAATCACCGTCCTTATAGTTTTTATAGTATGCTTTTTTGTAATTCCAGCGGTTGATGGCTTCCTCTTCGGTTACATCGCGGTAACGCAATCTTCCCAGGCTGTCTTTTTCTGCAACATTACCTTCCTCGTCAGTTTCCAGCGTTTGGAAAACATTACCACGGAAAGGATTGAATTCATCAACATCCATGGAACTCATCGGGCGGTATACATCCAGAACCCATTCGTTCACATTTCCTGCCATACAATAGAGACCATAGTCGTTGGGCCAGAATGATTCAACCGGTCCCGGTATACTGGCATTGTCGTTGAGGTTACCTGCGGTACCCATCATGTCACCACGACCACGGATAAAGTTGGCCCGCATTTCACCACGGACAGCTTTGGCATCATTGCGCACATTGTGACCATCCCAGGGATAAATACGGCGCTCATAAACACGCTCTTCGTAAGTAT
>CAZLLD010000183.1:0-3116 GCA_964560225.1 uncultured Bacteroidales bacterium | reverse complement strand
TTCCCCTGCCAACTATTTCTTGCTTCCAACAGCTTCTCAAATTTCACCAGAATCTGATCATAGCGCGGACCCCAGGGGCGTAACACGGCATACCGGGGCGGTGTTTCTCCGGCAATGCGCTCCACTACAAATTCCGGATTCAGCAATTCAATATATTCCACCATGAAATTCAGGTATTCAACCTCTGAAAATAGCAGGAAATCTTCAGGCTTTTCATTGTATTCCTGCTCCATTGCCGTGCCTTTGAACAATTGCAACTGGTGGAACTTGATGCTGTCAAGCGGCAATGATGATACTATTTCCGCGCTTTTCAGCATGTCATCACGACTTTCACCCGGAAGCCCGAATATGATATGCCCGCCAACATGAATCCCTTTATCCGCTGTTTTCTGAATTGCTTCAACGGCATCTTCAAAGGTATGACAACGGTTTACACGCACCAGCGTCTTGTTGTAAACCGATTCGATACCATACTCGACCACTACATGGCATTTTTTTGATAATTCTTTTAGCAATGCCAGCTTCTCATCGTCTATACAATCGGGCCGGGTACCTATAACCAGTCCTGCCACACCTGCAACACTCAGGGCTTCATTATACAAGGCCGATAAGTGTTCAACCGGGGCATGCGTATTTGAGAATGCCTGAAAATAAGCCAGGTATTTGGTAGCCCGCCGGTATCTTTTTTCATGGAAAGTCATGCCTTCTTCAATCTGCTGGTATACAGGCTTGTACGAAACGCAATAGGACGGATTGAAGGCATCATTCAAACAAAACGTGCAGCCACCAACTCCTTTAGTCCCGTCGCGATTGGGACACGTAAATCCGGCATCCAGTGTCAACTTCTGAACACGACCGCCAAAAAGCTTCCGCATGTAGTCGGGATAGGAATTGAATCTTCGCTGATGTCCCCAGGGGTAATTCATTTGATAATTTGATAATGTGATAATTTGACAATTTGACAATTTGATAATTTGAGAATTTAACAATTTGAGAATTTAACAATTTGATAATTTGATGATTTGAAAATTGTAAAGTGTATGGGGTGTTCTTTGTTTTCAGACTATACAATTATGTGCTTGGATCAGCATGACACTCCAAAGGCTAATGGCTAATAGCCAAAAGCCAAAAGCCTAAACATCGCACTCCACCACCTTCCCGAGTGTTACATACCACAAATAGGCAACCACGTGATCACTGCCCATATCTTTCAGCAATAGTCCGTATTCTTTCAGCTGCTTTTCATATTCCGGATCCATGCGGTTCCCGAATTTGTAATCGACAACCACGTCAAGGCCGTCCTTTCTCATAACCCGGTCGGGCCTTTTCGTTTTTCCCCCGGGAAGGATGATTTCTGCTTCATTAAGGATTGTCCAGTCATCCGTAAACCAGGATGATGCTATGGGATCTTTTACTGCTTCAGCAATGAGGTGCAGGTACTTTTCCTTTTCCGTTTCTATGATCCTTCCTTGCAAATACAAACGGTCAATTGCAGGTGCAATGTCATTGATGTTTCTGATTTGCATGAATATCTCATGAAGAATTCTGCCTGTATTAACCGGACGCGAAGGCTTGTCGACTGAGGGATCCATCATAAGTTTTCCCTGAAATGCGATTTTGATGCGGTCTGGTGCCTTATTTTCAGGCAAATTGGCATATGTGAGGTGTTCGACTTCAGGTTTAACTGGCGCAGTTTCATTTTGTTTCAATTCGCCCATTGTATAGGTTGACATTTCCAGAATCCTGGCGGATAAATCTGAAACATTTTTCAGGTTACCCTTTTCATTGGATCTGCAACATACATACAGAGCATCCCTTGCCCTGGTAAAAGACACATAAAGCAGATTCAGGTTATCAATATACTGGCGGCAAACTTCACTATAATAATCTTCTTCAAAGCAGGTATTGATCAGTTTGCTAGAAAAAGCGACAGGCAACATGGGGATCGCATCAAATGGCTTATGTTCCGATTTGCACCACAGGTAGGAACCCTTGGTTGATTTCAAATCCCATGTGCAATAGGGTATTATGGTAATTTTAAATTCCAGACCCTTTGCTTTATGCAAAGTTAGAATTCTTATGGCATCCTGTCCTGAAGGGGCTGATACGGATTTCTCCTTCCCTTTTTCATGCCAGTACTCCAGGAACCGGGCCATGTCGCCACCTGACTTTTTAGAGAATTCAATGGCCACATCCCGCAATGCCTGCAGGTAGATTTGCTCGCCCCTAAACTTATTCAGACCAAAAATGCTGATCAGTTTTTCAATGATTTCAATCAGTGAAAATGAATTTCCGGAATTGACGAGGCTGGCATATGCTTCAGGCATATTTGTCAGCAGCTGGCCGGGATATGCATATGCTTCGGTTACCGGATTGATCCAGGTCGTGGAAGTTTCGTGGCGGGTAAGATAATTGTCGAGGAACGAGAACAGCAGATAGTTATTGGTAATGTCCTCTGGCTTAACAATATGTTGCGCCAGGGCAATCAATGTGTTAACCACGGCAGAATTACCCAGGCGCATGGCTTCATCAGATATCACGTCAAAGCGGTGTTGTTCTTCAGGATGCTGATTTGCATAATTCATAAGGAAGTCAGCCAGCCTTTTGGCCTCATTGTTTGTGCGTGTGAGAATGGCGATGTCACCGGGTCGGTATCCCTTATCCTGAACATCACAAAGTATTTCAATGATTTTATGGTTAGCGGAATCCGTAAAATCAGTTTCTTCCGTATGGTTAATAAATTCTACCTGTACGTATCCTCCGGCATGACTGCGGAAACCGGGAGATTGCTCCACACTTTTATACAAACTGGCGATAGTGTCATACGATCCTGCATCCGGAACCGGATTCTTTTTTATAATCAACTGGTTGAATTCATCCTGAAGAATTTCAGCAGCTTTTGAAAAAAAACGGTTGTTGAAAAGAATAATGTTTTCTTTCGACCTCCAGTTCTCCTGCAGGGTGACCGGCTCAATAACAGCCGGCAGGAAGTCTTTTTCAATGTGCTTTTCAAGAATTTCCCAGCTGCTGTTTCGCCAGCGATAAATTGACTGTTTGGCATCTCCGACAGCCAGATTGTGGTAATCTTGTGACAAACTGTTGCTGATCAAAGGCTT
>CAZLLD010000182.1:0-3313 GCA_964560225.1 uncultured Bacteroidales bacterium | reverse complement strand
ATTTTTCTGATTCTGTGTGAACTTTCATTTTCGCAGGATATTGAATATGCAAAAGCAGTGGTTCAGAAATTAACTTCTCCTGAAATGCAGGGAAGAGGATACGCTGATAAAGGGGATTGGCTTGCCGCCGAATATATTGCCGGTGAATATAAAAAAATGGGATTGAGAGCATTGGATAAGTCGTTTTACCAAAAGTTCAATATTCCCATAAACACCTTCCCCGATGCCCTGTCGCTGAAAATAAACAATGAAGTTTTAAAACCTGCAATAGATTATCTGGTAACCTCGTCTTCACCGGGTATTCACGGGAAATTCAACGTGGTCGCCTGCAGCCGTAAAGACATGGATACAAAGGATAAGTTTATCGGACTGATTGAAAAAGCAGGCACTGACTTTATCTTAATTGACAATACGCAGAAATCGACAACGGATCCGGAATCAAATAAAATAATTGACGATTACATTAATTTTCTCAGGTATAGTCCACAAGTTCAAAGCAAAGGGATTGTTATTTATACGAAGGAAAAATTAACCTGGGAAAATGCAATTTTTGTGAATGTCCGCCCTGTAATTATCATTAACAAGGAAATCGACCTGAATAGTGTTAAATCGATTGAACTGGATATTGATAATAAGTTTATCCGGAATTATGAAACCCAAAATGTGGTTGGTTTGATAAAAGGCAGCTTATACCCTGATTCATTTCTGGTTGTAACAGCTCATTACGATCATTTGGGCAAGATGGGGAAAGAAACCTTGTTTCCGGGAGCCAATGACAACGCCAGCGGGGTTGCTATGCTGTTGAGTTTGGCAAACCATTATTCAAAAAACCAACCCAAATATTCCGTATTGTTTATTGCCTTATCGGCTGAAGAGATTGGTCTGTTGGGCGCAAAAAAGTTTACCGAAGACCCTTTAATCAAGCTGAACAGGATCCGATTCCTGGTTAATTTTGATCTGGCGGGAACAGGTGAAGAAGGAATCAGGGTAGTAAACGGAAGTGTATATAAAGATCAGTTTGATTTGTTGACTCAATTGAACACGGAGCATCAATTACTGCCCAAAATTGACATACGTGGGGCTGCCTGCATCAGCGATCACTGTATGTTTTATCAGAAAGGGGTTCCGTGTTTTTACATTTATACCCAGGGAGGTATCAAGGCCTACCATGATGTTTATGATAAATACGAAACGTTGCCGTTCACTGAATTTGTTGACTATTGTAATTTAATGATACGGTTTTTTGATTCATTTTGAAGCTATCAGGGTAAATTGTATTTGTTATACATTGTCTGCATTCAGCCGCGGCTTCGCCCCGAACCCTTTTGTCACTTTTGGCTGCAGCGCCAAAAGTAACCAACCTGCCTGCCGGCAGGCAGGCGCCTTTTCTCAGAGGCGGATTGCGCTACTTCAAAGGCGTTGTGTCTTTGTTTATTGTTCAGGATGATTTTTCAAGCACAACATTTCTAATAGTCCAAACAAAATAAAGCCAACAACAATACCACAAGGATTGCGGAGCAAAATAACAAATACCAAATGAAGACGTTGTGCCGTTCAAACCTGCCTGCGCCGAGGCTTCGGCAGGCAGGCGAAGTCGAGGTACGAGACGGAGTGCGTTCACAACGTCAGTCTTCTTTGGTTTCTGTGACGACAGAAAGTGACAGAAAAAAGGCTTCGTTCTTTGCATCAAGGCTGCAGCATGAAATGGGCTTCGGGGCGAAGCCGGATGCGAGCTAACGATGCACAGCTAATACGGCCCAGATGGAGCAAAGCTGCAACCCATCAAACTTCGCTCTGCGAAGCAAAAAACAATAATTGTAATTTTGTTGAATGAACCGTCTTTTATTAAGAACCAACAGATGAAACAATCAATTTTAATAACCTTATTATTTTTTGCAACCATGAGCTATTCACAAACCACGACCAAGGACATTTCCGAAACCATTATTGCTTTGGAAAAAGGAGCACTGAAAAAGTGGAACCAGGGTGACCCAAGCGGTTATCTTGAACTATCCGCTGATGACGTATCGTATTTTGATCCGGCTATTGAACAGCGGTTAGACGGACTTGACGGCCTTAAGAAATACTATGAACCTATCAAAGGCTTAATTCACGTTTCCAAATATGAAATGCGCAACCCGATAGTTACTGCCACAAACAATATGGCTGTATTGACCTTTAATCTGCTTTCATACCAGGGCGATAAGGTATCGAGGTGGAACTGCACCGAAGTGTACCGGCTTGAACCCGGCGGACAATGGAAAATTGTTCATACACATTGGTCAACCCTCATTAAACAATAACAGACGCGACAAATACATGTAAAGAACCAAGAGTCAAGCTTGCCTGCCGGCAGGCAGGAGCCAAGACAGGGACAGCCAAAAAAGCTGCAGGCAGGGTTCGGGCGAAAAACCGGTTGCCGGTTAACGTTGTGCAACCATTTCAACCAGTGTTAAAAATGAGTTAAACTAGAAGATTCCTGTCTGCATATGCAGGTTTCCGATATTTTCGCATATGGAATAGTTCGGGATGGATTCGGCCGGATATACAGTATGTATTGACTGCCGTTATTTTTACTTTTATACCCGGGCTGCCAAAACATGGAGAATTCTTTAAATATCAGATACAAAGCCGTAACTTTATTCCCAAATCAACTATTTAAGGCAGTTTAATTCTTTATCAACCCACTTTAGAAACTTCAATTTTATGAACCATATGAGAAGAGTGAGATTTTTATCATTTGTTGTAATGCTGATGGCGGCATTTGTTGGTGCTTCGGGCCAGGATTTGATTCTCAACAATCTTGGTTATTATGAGACGCAGGGCGTCAATGTACTTGTGTATAACAACCTTTTTACCGGGGGGTTTAACGATGAGAAGAATGCCGGTATTGAAATAATACACCATGGTGTCAGAACATCACAAGGCGGTGCGGTAAGGCTTTCCAACACACCGGAACAGTGGGACCTGGTTCCGGCTATTTCAAACCGGACTGTGAATAAGGAAACGAAAACCATTGAGGCAAAGCTCAGGTACAATGATTACGACTTTGATTCACGCGTTGTGGTAACCGCCAAAGGTAAAGGGATTGAGATATCCGTTTACCTTGACAAACCTGTTCCCAAGGCACTTGAAGGAAGTGCCGGATTCAATCTTGAATTTCTTCCTTCGCAGTATTGGGGAAAGGCTTATTTGATGGATGGACGTTTCAGCCGGTTTCCGCGTTATGCGGTAGGCAACACCATTAGCAGGCCGAACAGTGAAAAACCAAAACAATTCAAGGGATATAAAACTTATGATGACAGGGGTACCG
>CAZLLD010000181.1:0-3327 GCA_964560225.1 uncultured Bacteroidales bacterium | reverse complement strand
CATGAATATGGCGCTAAATGCGAATTCCAGCCTTTACCTTTTGTAAAAGCCTGCTGGCTTGCCTCCGCTGAAAAACAAAAACTTAGTGAAATGATTGACAGAAGGGCTGCTACAATAGCTTTCGACAAATCGAAAACGCCTGTATATTTTGCCGAGAGCAACTGGGTATTAAAGATTGTTAAAGAAGCCCATCCCGAAGTTCAATTTCACGATACATCAGAGCATCATATCACGGAAGAAATTTTCAGCAACGAACATGTCAGGTAAACAGTTTGTTTTATGTGGCCTGTACCTGCATCATTTTTGAAATTACTGGTAAAGAATGCCTTTAAAAGCAAATAATAAGCCAGAAAGGAACCGAAATCACCATAAAGACTATTGAGAGTAACTCTTTTGTTTTAGTAAATGGTTTCCACCTTTTCATAAATTGTATTTATCAGTTCATCATTTACTGGTGTTTCTCCCTTTTTGTAGCCAAAATCGGTCATCCGTACATAATTGTAACCTGTTAACCCGGCATTGTCGAGTATATGTTTGCCACAATCTACCGGACAACCATCGAGCAACAGAATATTGGTGTTTTTCATTGATTCAATGGTTGGTTTCAGGTTTGCACCCACTGCAGCCAGACAACTCATCCGACGTACTTTATTATCTCTTAATTTGCGGGCAACCCTGTCGGTCACCTGGCCTAAATCGCATGAGCCGGAACAGGCTAATACAATATATTCGCCACTGCCGCAAAGACAGGCCGGTGTTTGATTTGTATTTTCCATATTTCAAGGTTTTATTTTGTTATAAATTCCATTGAGGTATTGGTCATAATAACCTATTATCGTTTCCTCTACTTCAGCCATTGGTTTAACAGGAACAAGGTCGGCTATTTCCTGATATGTTAATCCTGAATCAAACAATATTTCAGTAGTACCCCTATTTGCAGATCGGATAACCACTATTTTGTGAGCGGCAGGTTATCCGTGATACTGTCTGCCTGGCAACCTTTGTATTTTCTTGCACCCTTGACCACCAAACCAGGTGTCATCATGATGCCATATTTACCGAATTCATTAAAATCGGTAATTTTTTCAATCTTCGCTTCAATACCCTTTTCATCCACAACTTCCCGGCAAAGTCCTTCTAATCTGATGCAGTTCGGACATCCCGAACTCAAACTTTAATATCAAGCATCATCTTAATTTTAATGGTTTACAATTTGTATTTATGTGTTAAAATATACTGCCATAAATCAATCCTGAAATGGTGGCCATTACGATAACCAGTAATACATAAACAGCTGTTTTTAGATTGCCCAGTACACCGCGAATGACCAGCATATTTGGCAATGACAAGGAAGG
The DNA here is from genome assembly GCA_964560225.1 of uncultured Bacteroidales bacterium. Taxonomy (GTDB): domain Bacteria; phylum Bacteroidota; class Bacteroidia; order Bacteroidales; family UBA10428; genus UBA5072. The sequence goes on along the minus strand of CAZLLD010000181.1, from coordinate 1,972 downwards.
TCCGGCTAACAGCAAAGCCAAAGCAGGCCCTTTACCCATTCCGGAAGCTATTAAACCTTGTAAAATAGGAACTTCGGTAAGTGTGGCGAAATACATGAAAGCGCCTACTATTGATGCAAATAAATTTGAGAATACTGAATTGCCACCCACTAACCATTGTATCCATTCGTTAGGTATTACACCAGCTATGGATTGTCCGTCGTGTGTAGACCCCAACAGGAACCCGGCCGTTACCACACCTATGGCAAGTAAGGGTAGAATCTGTTTGGCAAATCCCCAGCTGGAAATGGTCCACTCTTTGTTATCCTCGTCTTTCTTGTCCAGAAGCGTTATGGTACTCAACGCAGCAATTCCAACGATCATAGGAACTAGTGGGGCAAGTTTGGCATTATCAATAAAATTTGATGCGATCAAAACTGATACAGCAGTGGCAATTGCAGCCGTCAGAACCCACTGCCGTTTTATCTTAAGTATATATATTAGTGAATAACCAAGTAATAAGGAGAAAAATCCGGTGATAAACCATTTGTAAGTCCAGATATAATACCAGGCACTTGAAGTATCCCCGCTAGCCGGACTGCCCCAGTTGGCGAAAACCAATATTAATACCAATGTGAAAAAGTGAAATGATGTTTGCCACATGGGACGTTTTTCCGGTGGCATTTCAATATGCATCTGTTCTTCGCGTTTATCTTTTTCTTCTTTCCTGTATATCAGCGACATGGCAATTCCGATAATCACACTGAATGAAACGGCACCGATTGTTCTTGCAACACCCATTTCGAAACCCAAAATACGGGCTGTTAAGATGATGGCAAGGATATTAATTGCAGGACCCGAATACAAAAATGCAATGGCAGGACCTAAACCGGCACCGCGTTTGTGAATGCTCGAAAACAGCGGCAATATGGTACAGGAACAAACAGCCAGGATAGTTCCCGAAACAGCCGCCACGGTATAGGCCAGCCACTTTTTGGCATTTGCGCCAAAGTAACGCAATACCGAGCCCTGACTAACAAAAACCGATATTACACCAGCTATAAAAAATGCCGGCAGTAAACATAAAATTACATGCTCCCGGGCATACCATTTAACCAAATCGAGCGTTGCCGCAATGGCAGTATTAAACCTTGCACTTTCAATGGGCAGAAAAAATGCCACCCCAAAAATTACCGCAATCCACAGGAGGATTTTAAATTCTTTTTTTGTTTCCATTTAATAAAATATTATTTAGTATTTCGGCTAAATCCGAAACATATTTTCAAATTTTTTTAGAAGTACACCCTGATGATATAGTATATACCCACCAAAATAAACAGGATAGCAATTACACGGCGGAACCAGATTTCGAAAGTTTTAACCTTGTGATACACATTGCCAATGCCCGAAACGGTGTAAGCCAGAATCCAGGCAAAAATGATTACCGGAATTCCCGTAGCAATGGCATATACGATCGGAAGATATAAACCGGAAGCACTGCTTACAGTCATGGGAACCAACATTCCGAAGTACAAAACCCCGCTGTAAGGACAAAACGCCAGGGCAAATACAATTCCCAATAAAATCGCATCAATATAGTTCCATGAGCCTTTGTTTTCCATGCGTGAGGTTAATTTACCCAAACCCGGGAAATTGATTTTGATGAAACCCAACATGAATATGCCAATGATAATCAGTAGTGGTCCTAAGAATTTCTCACCATATCGCTGAAAAAAGCCTGAAAACCTGAACTGGTCGGCTCCAAGATAGATGATCAGGGCTAGGGATGTATAAGTTATTGCCCTGCCCAGCGTGTAAAGCAATCCGTTCAGGAAAACACGGTTGCGGTTTTCAATATCCTTGCTGATAAATCCAATAGCAGTAATATTGGTAGCCAACGGACACGGACTGATGGCCGTCATTAAACCCAGCACCAATGCCGAAAGCCACGGCATGGTGCTGTTTTCCAATATGCTGTTAAAGAAATCCATCA
>CAZLLD010000180.1:0-3385 GCA_964560225.1 uncultured Bacteroidales bacterium | reverse complement strand
GCAGAAGAACTTTCAAAGCTTATTGAATTGTATGATACTACCAACAACCATGTTTTTGTTGATACAATCATCTCACCATCCTACACATCCGCCATTGTTCAGGCCATTCAGGTTCCGGGCATATCCGGCATGGAGAACAATATGGTAATTTTTGAATATGACAAGGAAAACCCGAAGGATCTGCCCGAGATCATCGACAACATCAGGCTGATCAAAGCCGGCAGTTTCGACATCTGCCTGCTGGCCTCAAGCCGTAAGGAAATGATTTATAAAAACGGAATTCATGTGTGGATCAATTCACATGACGTGGAAAACTCAAGCCTGGAGATCATGCTCAGCTTCATCATTTCGGGCCACACCGACTGGAAAAAATCGACCATCAAAGTGTTCGACATCTGTAAGCCCGATGAACTTGAACAAACACAGCAGGCACTCACCACCCTGGTGAACTCGGGAAGACTGCCGATCACTTCAAAGAATATCGAAATCATAGTGAAAGAACCGGGCATGACAGCCAAAACACTGATTAACGAGAAGTCTGCCTCAGCAGCTCTTGTTATCAAAGGCTTTCATGTGGAGGGGTTAAAATACAACGGCGACACGATCATGAGCGGATTTGAAGGAATCGGCACCATTTTATTCGTCAATTCACACACACAAAAAGAGATAGTTTAGCAAATCAATTTTTTGAAATATTATGGAAGAATACATTAAAGACTGGTCAGAAAAACTGGTACCCTGGTTGCTGTCACACGGAGTTAAAATATTACTAATTGCATTGGCTGCCTTTATAGTAAATATAGTATTGAGCAGGATTATACGCAGGGCGGTGAAAATTGCCGTGATTCCTGATAAAAACATGTCGCCCGAAGCAGAAATCAAACGCGAAAACACCCTTATCCGCATTTTCAACGGAACCGTGGCGGTTGTCATTACCATCATGGCAGCGCTGATGATCCTCAAGGAAGCCGGCCTCGACATTGCACCAATCCTTGCCGGTGCAGGTATTGTGGGACTGGCCGTAGGCTTTGGCGGGCAATACCTGATCCGGGATATTATCACCGGCTTGTTTATTATCCTTGAAAACCAGTATCGCATAGGGGATGTCGTTGACATAGATGGCCTTGGCGGTTCAGTTGAAGATATCAGTCTCAGAAAAACCACACTCCGAAACCTCGACGGAACTGTGCATCACATTCCGCACGGTGAAATTACCAAAGTATCTAACTTATCGAAAAATTTTGCCAGGGTTAACCTGAATATCGGGGTTTCATACAATGCGAATCTCGAACATGTCATTGATGTCATTAACAAAACCGGCACTGAACTGGCCAACGATCCTTATTTCAAAGACCTGATCCTTTCACCCCCGGTATTTCTGAGGGTCGATGACTTTGCCGATTCCTCGGTTGTGGTCAAAATACTGGGCGACACCCAGCCCCTGAAACAATGGGAAGTGACGGGGGAACTGCGTAAACGACTGAAGGTGGCCTTTGACCGTGAAGGCATTGAAATCCCCTTCCCGCAAAGAGTTATCCACCAGGCTAAGGATTAGCCCATAAATTACTAATAATTGTTTTGCTTATGAACAACCTGAACTATGGTGTAATTGGCAATTGCCGGAGTGCTGCATTGGTATCTGATAAAGGGAGCATCGACTGGTGTTGCCTGCCTGATTTTGATTCGCCTTCGGTTTTTGCCAAATTACTGGATGTTGAGATTGGAGGTTCTTTTCATTTCGAGGTGGACAGCAGTTACACCATAAACCAACATTACCTGGAACGCACCAACATCCTGTGCACCACATTCACTTCGCCCCGGGGCGCATTTGAAGTCATTGATTTTATGCCCCGCTACAAAACCGGCGATAACGATTACTTCACACCGGCTGAAATATACCGGTACATACGATACATTTCAGGCGCACCGGTATTCAAAGTTGTTTACGAACCCCGCCTGAACTATGCCCGGGATGAAATGGCACACGCCATTCAGGACAGCCACATCCGCACCTATTCAATTGCCTGGCCTACCGACTGCATATACCTGTATTCGGGTATTGACCTTTCATCCATTCTCAATCATCAGGAAATACAACTCACCCGGCATGAATTTTTGCTGTTGTCGTATAATCAGAAACTGATACCCATTGATATTGAAAGGGTATACCTTGAATACCAGCGCACCAAAGTTTACTGGATGAACTGGGCCAACCGCTCCAAGCGGTTTGAACAACACAACGACATCATCATCAGGAGCCTGCTGGTGCTGAAAGCCATGTCATATGACACTTCAGGGGCCATACTGGCTGCATTAACCACAAGCATCCCTGAAACTATTGGGGAGGTGCGTAACTGGGATTATCGTTTTTGCTGGCTGCGTGATGCATCCATGTCGGTTGACACGTTGCTCCGTATGGGACATTATAATGCTGCCCAACGCTTCCTGGGATTTATCATGCGCATTCTGAAATCAAAACACGACACCTTTCAGATCATGTATGGCATAAGAGGTGAGAGGGAATTAACCGAAGAAGACCTGCCCCACATGTCGGGTTACCAAAATTCAAAACCGGTACGCATAGGCAATGCAGCATATGTACAGCGGCAAAACGATGTTTTTGGATATCTGCTGAACGTCATTCATCAATACTTTGAGATTTTTCCGGGTACCCTGGATGAAATTGAAGACATGTGGGAGATCGTCCGCAATATCATCCATACGGTTTCTACCCACTGGGAAAATCACGATAAAGGCATTTGGGAATTCCGTTACGATGGAAGACATTTCGTTTTTTCAAAAGTAATGAGCTGGGTCGCCATGGATCGGGCTGCCAAAATAGCCGTGCTATTACAAAAGAACAGTTATGTAACCGACTGGCAAAGCATAGCCAATGATATTAAGGCAGATATTTTCAGAAATGGCTGGAACGAAAAACTGCAAACATTCACCCAAACATATGGCAGTGAAGACCTGGATGCATCCCTCCTGCTGATGGCCACCTATGGCTTTCTCGATTACCATGACGCCTATTATATGAAAACGGTGGATGCAGTAAAAAAAGCTTTGTTTTATAAAGGACTGATGTATCGTTACGTAGTTCATGACGATTTCGGGCAGCCTTCTTCAGCTTTCACCATTTGTACATTCTGGCTCATCGAAGCATTATACAGAACCGGAAGAACCGAAGAAGCAGCAACAATTTTCAATGATTTGCTGAAATGCGGCAATCACCTGGGTTTGTTCAGCGAAGATATCGACTTTAATACCAAACGGCTGCTGGGCAATTTTCCCCAGGCATATTCGCATCTGGCACTCATCAATACAGCCACATTGTTTACCAAAGAGAAAAAGACGTCGAAATTTATTAAACCCTAAACACATT
>CAZLLD010000179.1:0-3428 GCA_964560225.1 uncultured Bacteroidales bacterium | reverse complement strand
GCAACAGCTGTTGGTGTTTTCAACCGGGTATGGGCCACCAGGTCGGCAATGGTTTCGTCCTGTTCATGCCCGATTCCTGTGAGTACCGGAAGCGGAAACTGGCAAATGTGAGAACAGAGCAGGTAGCTGTTGAAGCAGTTGAGATCTGATTGGGAACCACCTCCCCGGATCATTATGGTGATGTCATAGGAATCTTCGTTTGCATAAATGTTGTCCAACGCGCTGATAATGGATCGTTCTGCTTCTTCGCCCTGCATTACAGCTGGGAAAAGCCGGATATGAAACCGGTAACCGTAAGGATTTTTCATGAGCTGATCCCTGAAATCACCATAACCTGCCGCGGTTTTTGAAGAGATGACAGCAATTCTTCCGGGAATTTCGGGGAATACCAGGTCTTTGTTCATGTCAAATACACCTTCGGATTTAAGCCGGTTGATTACCTCCAGCTTTTGTCTCGCCAGTTCGCCAATGGTAAAGGATGGTTCAATGTCCGAGATATTCAGGCTGAATCCATACAATTCATGAAACTCGGCAGTTACTTTGATCATCACCTTCATACCCGCTTCCAGGCGCGTGTGGGTAACACTTTCAAAATAGGGCTGAAGCATCCTGAAAACCGATGCCCAGATGGTAGCCCTCGCTTTGGCGCGGATGGCCTCGCCGGCTTCCTCTTTTTCAATAAGTTCCAGGTAGCAATGTCCGCTGTAATTAACCTTCAGTTCGCTTATTTCGGCCACAATCCACCACGAGAACGGCAGTGTGTTCTTAAAGGCTGCTTTTACCTGTTCCAGCAACTGATATAGCGACAGGGCCTTGATGTCCATTTTTCAGAATTTGAACAATTTACCATTTTCAGAAAGTTCACCTGACCGGATTCTGATGATGTAGGCTCCCCTGGGAAGACCGGAAAATTCATCCTCAAGTTTCACATAGTTTCTTCCGTTAACCTTCGGATAAAGGGAATGCATCATTTCCTTTCCTGAAATATCATAAAGTGAAATATCAACCGGTTGGTTTGTGCCGTATCTGAAAACCACATACAATAAACTGTTGAAAGGATTTGGGAATACGGTCACAGCTTTGTCAACCGGGCTGTCAACCTGTTTCATTTGAAGCAAAACATTGGCCAGGTTGAAATCCGGAATTCCGTAACCGTAATCATCATCGGGCTGGTTGAAGCGATCTGCGCTTTTGCAAATGGCCTCTCTAATTTCCATCGCCGATGCCTCCCTGTTGGCCTGCCAAAGACAGGCAGCAAGTCCGGTAATCAGCGGTGCCGAATAGGATGTTCCGTTCCCGGGTCTGATGGTTTCATCGGGCCGGGCAATGTAAATTCCTTTTCCGATGGCCATTACTTCGGGTTTAACCTGGTTGTCAGACGAGGGCCCGCGGCTGCTGAAATAAGCAACATCCATGTACGGATCAACTGCTCCCACGGTCAGCACACTGTCGGCATCACCCGGGGCGGTAATGTATTTCCATGCAGAATTGCCCTCGTTACCTGCACTTACCACAACCAGCATGCCTTTTGAGGCAGCAATATCTGCAGCCTTTGATATACGGGTAGTATTGCCATCCATATCCGCATAATCATGATTCTGAAGGATGTTGTCGAACTCGGAATAACCCAGTGAGGTATTGATAATATCTGCCCCAGCGCTGTCGGCAAATTCGGCTGCTGCGATCCAGTTATCTTCTTCAATAAGGTATTCTGAAAATGTATTTTCTGAACGAATCAGCCAGAAAGAGGCATCAGGAGCAGACCCGGTTATTTCTCCGGGCAGAAATCCCCCGATTACGCTAAGAACAGACATTCCGTGAGTGGACTGTCCAAAAACACTCTCACCAGGGGTGACGAAACTGCGTGTTCCAAGTATCCGGCTGTTTTCCCGCAGGTTTGCAAAAACAGGCAACTGATCAACACCGGAAAAACCTGCATCCAGAACGGCAATAGTGATACCTTTGCCGGTATATCCATGCTGGTGCAGATATTGACCGTTGTGAACGGCTGTTTGCAGCCATGAGGCTCCGTATTCAATTGTGGAAGGTGAAAATGACTCCTTTGTGCCTGACGGCATCTTCGTTATGAGAAAGCCTTTCTTTAGGGGTATTTGTAACGCCTCGTTCTTTTTGACAAAGCTAAAACCGGCTATCTTGTTAAGTGCCAGGCTGTCCGATACTCCTATCGTGGCTGCATTGAGCCATTTGGATGTATGAATAACACTGGCTCCAGCACTTTTAAGGCTGTCAATGTATATCTGTGAAACCGGAAGGTCGTTGTAAACAACCGGTATTCCCTGTCTCTGCCTTCTTTCCAAGGCCTTCTGTGAAAGGAATTCAGCGGGGTTTTCAACCGTATAGTAAGAATGAAGTTTGTCGGTAAATGATACCCGGTACCTGTCAGGTGCGGTAAGCTCAAAAACTTCCTGGGCAGGCAACCAGGCTGATGAGGATATCACAAAAAAACAACATGCCACAAAGCGTTGAAACACTTCATGAGTTCCGCCCGGCTTATTTTGCTCCCGGTCCAAGAAAATCAGTTTCATCGGGTTCTTTAAATTTACCCATATTCTCATCGATCTGTTTGAACAATTCCTGTTGTTCCTTTTCGAGCTTTTCCTCATCGGCTGATTTGCCCAGCAGGTAATCAAGCTCTCTTTCAATACTGCCGTCTTCTTTATAAATAATCCATCTGCCTTCCCTGAGGTCATTCACATATTTTCCCTGAACGTTAGGTTTTCCATTGGCATAATAAACAATGAAATCTCCCTGAAGCTTATTGTTTAAATAACCGGTTTTTAATCGGAGTAGGTTTCCCATATAATACTGTTCCCAAATGCCCGATTTTTTTCCGTTTTTCCATTCGATTTTTTCAGATACATCCCCGTTTGGGTAATAATTGATCATCAGGCCGTCTCGTACACCATTGCGATACGACTCCCGCGAGGTAACCGAACCGCTGTAGAAGCTGTAGTAGACCCATGTACTGTCTCTTTTGGAATTTACGTAATTGCCCTCAGCAGCAATTTTTCCGCTTTGGTAAAATTCACGCGCATGTACCTGTCCTGTATTGCTGTAGTGCATAATGGCCCTGAGGGCACCCGACTCGAAATACCGGCGCATTTCTCCAACCGGCTTGTTGTCTTTGAAATAACCTTTGTACATCAGCATGCCATTGGGATGGGCTTTTTTCCAGTATCCCTGCTTCAGGCCGCTGGCATCGGTCTGGTTGAAAATGGTGTCAGGTTGAGCAAAGGTAACGGTTGCCGGAATAATCAAAAGAATGAAAAGAATTTTCAGGTAATTCATACAACGGGATATATGTGATAAAGATAGAAAAAATGAAAGATATATATAAAAAAAGCTGTGCCCTTAAGGCACAGCTAAACAATTAATACACTTATAAACAATTACTTCACTTCTTCAAA
>CAZLLD010000178.1:0-3435 GCA_964560225.1 uncultured Bacteroidales bacterium | reverse complement strand
ATTAACACTTCTACATCATAATTATTAAATAAAATTTGTCTGGGTTAAATTAGTACCCAGTACCCAGCCCCCAGCAACATATTACTTCATTTCTTCATTCTTTCATTTTTTCATTCTTCATTCCTTCATTTCTTCATTCTTTCATTTTCATAAACAACGGCATATAAACCACCAGCGCAATCATTGAGAAAAGCAGTCCTCCAATTGTTCCTGCCGCAAAGGCAAACCAGAACACCTCGTGCTGGCCGCCCCAGACAAATGGTATCAACCCAACAATGGTTGAAAGCACGGTAAGAATCACCGGAAGTATTTTCTGGTTATAGGCTTTCATATACAACTGCAGAAAGGGTCTGCTGATTTTTCTTCTGATCAGGTTATTATAGTCGTTGACAATATACAATCCCGAATTAACCACAATTCCTGCCAGCAAAATAAAAGAGGCAAACCCACCCTGATCAAAATTGAATCCGAACAGGTAAAACGTAAGAAAAACACCAATGAACGACAAGGGGATCAAAGCCATTATGACAAGCGGTTGCAGCAGCGACTCCAGCAACATGGCACAGATTATATAAATAATCAGCAACACCAGGAGAATCAGATAGTATTGGGCCGGGTCATCGGGTCGCCACCATGAATATTCCGAATCGCCTACTTTATAACCCAGGGCAAGTATATTGGCTGTTTCTTTTATGTGTCTTTCCCTGAATCGTTGTTCCAATTTATAAGGGCCGATGAATTCATAAGCCACATTCAATTGATACTGTTGATTCTTTCGGTATATGTCGTTGCCGATACGCCGTTTACTGATATCTCCCAACGACATCAGCTTAGCAGTTTTTTCATTGCTTACAATGGCATCGTTTTTAATCCACCATGTATTGTAACGTACATTGCCTTCGGAAGTAAGCATAACAGGTACCGCCCCATTTTCGTCATAAACAGGTTCAATATATTGGCTGTATAATTTCTCCTGAAGAAAAAAATAGTAGTCATTTAGTGTTAATTTGTGAAGCGCTAAGCTGCGCAGATCAAACTGCATGAAATACTCATTCAGAACAGGCGAACTCCAGTAATCCCCAGTGCCAATCTCAATTTTTCCCACACGCTGGTTAGTTTTCAATCGTTCAGCCAATGCTGTGGCATAAGCATACAACTGATCATAATTAAACCCTTCCAGTGCAATTCTGCTGGAAAGATATCCCGATCCCAAGGCATTGCTGAATCCATCTCCGATTCCATAAACGCTCCAGTCAACACCACCCAGGTTAATTGCCTTTGATACCAGCAAATCTTTAAGATAATATGGGAAAGAGCTGAATTCATGTTCGGGTTTAAATTGTATTGTTATGGTAGCATTTCGGTAACTGGAAACCGAAGTCTGAAATAGTTGCACTTCTTTGTAACTGCTGATATAATTCTCCATTTTTAACATGGCCTCATTCAGCTGATGCACCGTACAACCTTCGGGCATGCTTCCTCTCACATATAAAGTAGTGCGTTGCGGCTCGCTATAAAAAGAGCTGTTATATACTTTTTCTGAAAACAATCTGAGTGAACCTCCCAGAAGTTTTTCTGCAAATGGCTTGGCTTTTTTCTGTATCACGTCAATATTCAATACTTTGTTGTACACAGAAGCAAACCGGGTATCTTTTTCAATTTTCTCGGGCAGCCAATGAACCGGGATGCCAAATCCCAGAATCAACAAAAGAATGAATGCCCAGCGAAACCGTCTTGAGAAGACTATTGTTTTTTGATATTTTTGATTAACCCGGATCACCCTCCTTTTCCGGCGAATAAACAACCGGGTAACTTTTTCGCGCAGCGGAAGCTTTTCCATCAGAGAGGGAATAAACCATAAGGCTATTACCATGGATACTGCCAGATTAATGATCATCACCCAGGCAAAATCGGTAAGGTTGATTCGCTGCTTTTCTTCGAGGAAAAAAATGACACACAGCGATCCAATGGTTGTGAGCGTAGCTCCCAGTATTGCCAGAAATACGGTTTTATTGCGGTGATACCTGAAATGATCAATCATCACAATGCTGTTGGTAACAATCATGCCAAACGAAACACTGATACCGGCCAGTGAATACAAATGAATTTCGAGTTGAAGCAGGTAGTAAAAAATGACGGCAATAATCAGATTGGCAAAAAGGCTGAATGCAATGAGCACAAGATAACGCCATTGCCTGCTTACAATCAATACAAACAGCAGCAGTATTACCATGGAAGCCAGTGTGCGCCACCCGATGGTTTTGAGTTCGGCCGACAGGTATGATGTTGTATCGTCTGAAAGAATTATAGAATAGCCCCGGGCCAATTGTTTGCGGATTTGTTCCACTGCCAGCTTAACCTCTTTGCTTACCTTTAGCGTATTTGCACCATCTTCGGCATAAACCACCATGAAAATAGCGTTCAGGCCATTGATCCGGTAATAATTCGATGGAAGCTGTTCCTTATAGCGTATTGTAGCCAAATCGCCCAGGCGAATAATACGGTTACCCGCAGTGGCAATCGGTATTTCATTCCATTCTTTGGTTGACAAACCCGAATTCTGCAATACAATTCTGATCTCGCTGGTGTTGTTTGCCGATTCTTCTCCAAGGCCAATAACATCGCTCCGGAAATATCTGTTGATACCTGCTGCCAGGTCATTGATACTCATATCCAGCATGCGAAGCTTCACCGCATTATATGAAATAACCCACTCAAAGCGTGTGGCTCCGTAAACAGTTACATCATTCACTCCTTTAATCCTGGACAAAACAGGTATGATATTGTTCTCGGCATATTGCTGAATGAAGAAAGGACTTTCACTGGCATTCAAAGTATAGGTAAGTATAGAAGATTTCCGTCTTCCTCCGGAACCAACTGAAAGTTGCGGATACGATACCTGGTCGGGCAACTCATCGTAAACCCGGCGAATCAGTGTAGATAATTCAAAACGGATGGCATCGAGACTGACATGCTTTTTAAACGTAAGATCAATGGTGCCGCTTCCTTTTGTGGTTTCCGACGAGATATCCTTTAAACCCTTCACTCCGCTAAATACCCCTTCGAGTTTTGAGGTAACTTCCTGCTCAATAATCCGGGCCGAAGCATTGGGCCAGTAATAAGAGACATTAATGGCAGGTTCCGTGCGCGACGGATTCAGCTGCACATTCAACAGCGGAACCAGGCACAATCCAACCAGCATGAGGACAACTGACCAGATCAGTACTGAGAAGGCAGAAATTGTTTTAGCGTTTTTCAATGTTGTTCAATGTTGTTTCAGGTTGTTTCAGATTGTTTCAGATTGTTTGATAGAGTTTGATATTGTTTAAATACTTCATTTCTTCATTACTTTATTACTTCATTTCTTCATTTCTCTCTTCAAACGCGAAGCATGAAACGCGAAGCATGAAACGCGAAGCATGAAACGCGAAGCAT
>CAZLLD010000177.1:0-3448 GCA_964560225.1 uncultured Bacteroidales bacterium | reverse complement strand
CCTATTGCCTCAATAATCCACTGAAGTATACTGACCCGACAGGTGAAAAATGGGGTTGGTGGCTGTTGGGAGATATTCTTACCGGTGGGGCGATTTCACAAACGGTTGCCACAACCGCAGCAACATTGGCCCCAATCTCAAGTGAATGGGGATATGAGGTTCAGAAGTATGTTTCACCAGTTGCCATTAAGCTTAACTTTAATTTTGGAAGCATTCAGAATGGTTTGGGTTTTGATGTTTCATACGGAATGCTGAAAGGAGGACATGGTTATAGGGGTAGCTATGGAGCTACTTATTATTGGAGTAATTATGGAGGATATAACGGATGGGAACAAAGGATTGGCGGCGAAGTTGAAATATTACCCCTTTTAAGTTATTCGGGAACAACGTTTATAGATGGGGAGAATAACCAAACAACCAATAGGATTACACTTGGGGATCCTTTCTCATTTATGTCATATGAGAACGACACAGAAATGCCATTTAATTTCTTTGGTGTGCCAAAATACGATGGAGGTGATCGTTACCGTACAGCAAGCGCAAGAATTAGCGTTGGGGGATTAGAGATAGGATTGAATCTTCATACAGGAATGGCCGGAGGGGACGGATACGATATGATCGGAACTGGAGTAAAAGGAGATCCACGCGTTTTTACCGGAGGGGATATCGATGATCCAAATAAGAGAGCAGGTGTTTTGTATATTGGTTTTGGTCCAATTCGTATAGGAGGCAATTCTGAAGGCATAAGGCATACTTTTCAGAATAGGTTAGCTCATGATCAATTCTGGACTTATAATTACGGTGAGCAGTACCCTTGGGTTTTAAAACTCGATAAGAAGCCCAGATTTTACTGGTATTTTGGGACTGGAACAGGAAATACAAATTGGTAAATTTTAATTATTTGAACCATGAGGACACTTAGTATTACAATAGTGATGATCATTCTGTTGCTTTTATCCTGCTGTAAGGACAAGTACACTGATGATGAGTTTGTACTTGATAAAACTTCGTATGTTGGTGATCAATTAAAAACAAATGGTTATTATTATTCTCCTGTTGAAGGTGAAGATTATTATCGACTATACGTATTTTATCGTAATGGGATTGTTCTTATACCTGGAGTTTCTTCAAATCCTGACGAATACATTTCAAGTTTTGTAGAAGGATTTAACAAAGAAATAAAGGATTTCTGGGGATTATATCTGATTGATAACAATAGTATTCAGATAGAATATTATAAACCAAAAATGATAGAAGGTTTACCGGCATATTTAAAAACAGGGAATATTATCAATGACTCTACATTTGTTATTACGAGTGTTGAACGTTCAAAGGATGGGTCTGAATATCAAACATTAAATGAGGTTTATCATTATAAGTATTATAGTCCAAAACCTGATAGTACGAATAACTTTGTGAAATAAGAGATAAGGCCTCGGAAAATCCGGGGCTTTTTTTATATAGCATAAGCCTGCCTGGCATTAAAATCCCGGATCAGGGCATTAATGACCTTAAGGATAGATTTTTTCTCTTCATCCGGCAGCTTATCGAGCTGTTTAAACTGTTTGATCAGTTCGGCATCTTTCAGGGTTTGTTCCACCTTATCGGATTTATTGCCGTTTACCAGGTAATCAATAGAAACATCGAAAACCCCGGCCAGTCTTTTCAATACATCGGCCGGAGGCTGCACATCTTTGCTTTCGTAACGTGTCAGCTGCGTGTGTGAAATATTTACCTTTTCCGCAAGCTGTGCCTGAGTAAGGCCGGTTTGCTTACGGAGTTCCTGTATTCTTTTACCTAAATCGGACATGGTTAATTGCCTTTAAAGTGTAATTATGGCTGTAAATTTACCAAATAAGACAGTAATTGTGTATAACTAATAGTCTTATTGTTGAAAACTTGATAACCGGTCATGTAGATAAATTTGTCTTTTAGGACTTATTTTGTTCTTATATGGCAAATTAAAAGTTATCAACATGGAAATACAGGAAATCAAACAGCGGCTTTCAATACTTACCGTCCTGAACTATTACGGTTTAAGACCTGATAAAAACCAGCGCCTGTGCTGCCCTTTCCACTCTGATAAAACGCCCAGCTTTCAGGTATACCCGAAAACAGGAACCTGGACGTGCTTTAGCAGTAATTGCAGCGCCGGGAGCGGCGATCAGGTGGACTTTATCATGAAAAAGGAAGGCATTACCAAACACGAGGCAATTTTGAAGGCCAAAGAAATGATCGGATGCAATGGCCGTCCGGTCTTGCAACAACCAAAAGTTAAGACTGAAAAAATTGAATTAACCCCGGAACGCCGGACCAAAATCCTTTCAGAATCCTTCACCCACTTTGTAAGAAGCCTGAATGCAAAACCTGAGAAAGCAATCTGTTACCTGGAAAGCCGTAAGCTTGATTATAAAAAGCTGTCTATTGGTTATGATGCCGGGACACTGCATAAGGTGAATGGAACAACTGAAGAACAGAAGCAGCTTTACCTGCAAGCCGGTTTACTGAAACCCGATAAGTTCGGACGTGAGAACAGCTATTACACGAGGTTTAACGGCTGTATTGTTTTTCCATTGCTGGATAAAAGCGGAAATATTGCCAGCTTATACAGCAGGCACACAGAGCAAGGGCACCACTACCTGGAAGGCGACCACAAAGGGCTTTATCCCGCCTATCCGAACCCTGAAACTACCCGGCTAATATTAACTGAAGCTATTATTGATGCAGCAACCCTTTTGCAGCTGTCCGAAATAACCAAAGATTATGCAATATTGGCATTATATGGCACCAACGGGTTTACGGAAGAACACATGGCAGCTATTGCAGAGCTGAAAGAGTTAAAAGAAATCATCCTGTTTTTTGATGGAGATCAGGCAGGAACAGAAGCCATAAACAGGCTTGCGCCTGAATTAAGAATGAACAATCCTGCCTTTGCTGCCGCTTCGGCAGGCAAGGAAAAATTAATAATAAGTTACGTTGAAACGCCCGAAGGCGAAGACATAAATAGCTTATCAATCGGGCATGAACCTGAAATATTTACGCACCTTATTGAGAACCGTAAAAATTTTCTTTTTTCAGTTGAAAAACCTTCAGTTGAACCTGCCTGCGCCGAGGCTTCGGCAGGCAGGAAAGAAAACAATCAGGATACTTCTTCATTTTTTCATTCTTTCATTCCTTCATTGAAAGTAACCTCTGATTACCTGCAATACGAAACGGATCTATTAACCATCACGCTTTGGGGTGGCATAGAAATACACACCGTAAACCGGTTAAGGGCAACGCTTCATATACAGTTAAAATCAAATGAATATCTAAGCTTCCGGGACACTGCCGACCTTTACAGCCATAGCCAAACCGATCGCATAGTAAAACAAGCCGCCGAAAAGCTTGAAATCAGTACCACGAATGTAAATGAAGCCATAGCGGGCCTTACCAAAGAACTGGAAGC
>CAZLLD010000176.1:0-3516 GCA_964560225.1 uncultured Bacteroidales bacterium | reverse complement strand
ATGTCAGATTTACCGAAAACAGGAATATGCAGTCTTTTGTTGATCTTTTGGCCGGTAACAAATTATTTTTAGACAAACTGATCAGCCATACGTTCGACTTTGAAAATGCTCAGGAAGCTTATGATCTGGTAGTTTCCCGTGCTGAACCGATTACCGGTATTGTCCTGAAATACAATATAGAAATAAGACCGGAACATAAAGTTCAGTTATCCGAACCATCAACAGGAACAAACCCATTAAATATTGGGTTCATTGGTGCTGGTAATTTTGCCCAGAACGCAGTACTCCCACGTATTAAAGGCAAATGCAATTTAATTGGTGTCCTTACAGCAGAAGGCAATATTTCACGGTATGTTGCTGACAAGTATGGTTTTAAATATTGCACCGACAGTCTGGAACAACTTCTCCATGACAATACAATTGGAACAATATTTGTATTAACCCGCCATAACACGCATACCGAATTCTCAATAAAGGCGCTGGAAGCAGGAAAAAATGTAATTGTAGAAAAACCTTTGGCCATGAATCTCGAAGAGCTGAGCCTAATAAAAGCAGCGTACGAAAAATCAGGCAAAAGCCTGATGTTAGGTTTTAACCGCAGGTTTTCATCCTTAACGCAAAAAATGATCTCAGATTTTATTCAGGACCAGAAAAAAGCTATTCAGATCAGAGTTAATGCTGGTACTGTTCCTCCCGAGCATTGGGTGCATGATCCGGTAACAGGTGGAGGCAGGATTATAGGTGAGGTTTGCCATTTTATAGATCTTGCCGGATTTATTGCACAAAGTAAGGTGCAAAGTATTAATGCCTTTTCATTGAAAAGCAACCTTGCATTAAATGATACTCTTACACTTAATCTCGAATATGAAAACGGTTCCATTGCCAATATCAGTTATTTTTCAAATGGTAATAAAAATGTTCCTAAGGAACGTATTGAGGTTTATTCGAATAATACCGTTTATTTGATTGACGATTTTAAAAGCCTTTATACATATACCTCAAAAGGCACGCAAAAAGTAAAACTGAAAGCGCAGGATAAAGGACATATGAAACAGTTTGAACTGGTATTACAGGCACTTAGCACGGGTAATAATTTACCTATCTCATTTGAGGAAATCTATCATAGTTCGCTGGTTACGATTGAAACCCTCAGATCATTAAATGAAAACCGTGTAATTTCCTTATGGAGGTGATCAGGGCAGCACTTAATAATCTACTGGATTATTGTGAACATGAGCAGTATAAGGGCTATGACCCTTATGATACACTTAATTCGTGTATAAACTTCCGAGCATTTGGGAAATGGGGCCCTCCACTAGCTATTCAATTTCAAAAACTAAATCCGCTCAATATCAGACCATTATTAGGGATTAAAAAAGGCATAAACCCTAAAGCCATGGGACTGTTCCTTAAAGCATACTGCATGCTACATAAAAAAACAGGTCGCCAGGAATACATTACCAAAGCTGAGGAAATATTCCATTGGTTAAAAGCGAACTATTCGACTGGTTACACTGGTTATGCATGGGGTTATAACTTCGACTGGGCAACACCTGGCAGTTACTTAAATGCTTACACACCATCAGTTGTAGTTACTTCTTTTATTGTTGATGGAATTTTTGAATATTATAAAATAACAAAAAGTGTTGATGCAAAAGATACAATAATCAATGCTTCTAAATATATCATTAATGATATTCCTACCACTTCTTTTGAAAATGGGATATCATTCTCTTATACTCACTTATCAAAAGGTTCATGTTATAATGCAAGTTTGTTAGCTGCAGAAGTCTTAGCAAAAGCGGACTTTGTCGAAAATTCAAAAAATCATACCCAACTAATTGAAAGTGCCATTCGTTTTGTTCTTTCAAAACAAAATGATGATGGTTCATGGTACTATAGTTTAGATCCGAAAACTAATATTGAACGAAAGCAGATTGATTTTCACCAAGGCTTTGTGTTGGTATCTTTAATTAAGTTAATGAATTTAACAGGTTTGCTACGTGACAAAATTAACGTTTCTATTTCAAAAGGTGCAAATTTCTACCGTTTTCATCAATTTGATGACAACGGTCGTTCATTATGGCGACTACCTAAAAAATGGCCTGTAGATATTCACAATCAAAGTCAGGGCATAATAACATTTAACCTATTGAAAGAAATTGATCCTTCATATAGTGATTTTGCCAAAAAGATAGCAATTTGGTCTATTTTAAATATGAAAAATAGCAATGGCACATTTCAGTATAGGAAATATCCATTCTACAAGATCAAAATATCATATATGCGCTGGAGTCAGGCATGGATGATGTTAGCTCTTTCCGAAATTATTGATTTCGCACATGACAAATATAATCCCAGGTGCTGTAATAATTGAAGGTCATATTCAAGGTCTTTCAAACACGCGTTCTTTAGGTGAAATTGGAATACCTGTTTATGTCGTTGACAAAAACGATTGTATAGCCAGGTATTCAAAATATTGCAATAAGTTCTTTATTTGCCCTGAATACAACGATGATAGGTTTGTTGACTTTTTAATTGATTTGGTTCATAAAGAGGAAATAAATAATTGGGTATTAATTCCATCTAATGATTATGCGGTTCTTTCAATATCAAAAAACAAAAATCAATTAGAGAAATGCTTTAGAATATTAACGCCTTCTTACGATATTTTAGAAAACATTTATAATAAGGCCAAACTGCTTAAAATTGCACTATTAAAAGACATCCCATTTCCATCAACACATTATTTTTTAAATGAATCTGATATTTTACCTGATAATTTTTCTTTTCCGGTTATCACAAAAGGCAAATTTGGTCTTGAGTTCTATAAAACTTTCAAAAAGAAAGCATTTTTAGCTGAATCTGAAAATCAACTCAAAGCTCATTTAATAAATATTGCCGCACGATATCCCGTTAGTGATACCTTCACGCAAGAAGTTATTCCATCATGTGGGCAGAATAAGACTATTTCTTTTGCAGCGTTCTGTTCAAAAGGAGAAATACTATCCTTTTGGATGGGTGAAAAACTTCGTGAACATCCTGTAAAATTTGGGACCGCCACATTCAGTCAAAGCATATACAATGAAGATATTCTTAAAACCAGTATAGTTCTGCTTAAGGAGCTTAAATACACCGGTCCTTGTGAAATTGAATTTTTGAAGGATCCACGTGATGATAAATATAAACTAATCGAAATCAATGCAAGAACATGGCTGTGGGTTGGTTTGGCAAAAGCCTGTGGAATTGACTTTGCAAAAATGATATATTGTTTTGCAAATGATATACCCTTTGCCTATCCGTCAAACTACAAAACAAACATCAAATGGCGCAATTCTTTTACTGACATTGTTTATACATTTATTGCAATTATAAAAGGGGTAACGAGCTTAAGAACTGTAATTTACCAAAACAAAGGATTAATCATTGATGCTATTGCACTTAAAGGTGACAATAAACCATTTTGGGCCTATCTGTATTTATCAATATCCTACTTATTTCGTCGTTAATGATTCA
>CAZLLD010000175.1:0-3572 GCA_964560225.1 uncultured Bacteroidales bacterium | reverse complement strand
ATTCAAATCCGTTGTTTTTGATTTGTCCGAGGTTTTTATTAATGCTTCCATTATTACCTGTTGTAGCAGGAAGATTAATGCCGATTATCATATCTTCAGTACGTTTATCGTAATAATCCATGGTGACTTCCAATGCGCCTTTGAATAACCCTAAATCAAGACCAATGTCAAAATCTTTTACTGTTTCCCATTTGAGGTTGGGGTTATTGTAACCGGTCAGTGAAACTCCTGATAGTTTATTGCCATTATATGAATAATCCTGGCCCGATGCCAATCCCTGAACATAAGTATAATAACCAACAACATTATCATTACCTACAGCACCATAACTTAATCTGAGTTTCATGTTACTGATCTGCTCAATACCCTTAAGGAATGGCTCCTCGCTAATACGCCATGCAATTGAAGCTGACGGGAAACTTCCCCATCTGTTTGCTGACGAGAATTTTGAAGAACCGTCACGTCTGAAATTAGCATTCAAGATATATTTGCCCTTAAATGAATAAGTCAAACGTCCAAGATACGATATACGTGTACCGGTAGCCTCGCCGCCGGCAACTGTATAACTTCCTTCAGTTTTTGATAAAACATCATGATATTCAGTCTGTATTATGGAACCATTTGCATTGAAATTTTCTCTATGAAAATAATCTGAAGTATAAGCTCCCATTAACGTCATGTCATGATTGCCAATTAATTTATGATAAGTCAGCTGATTTTCCCATACCCAATTATAGTTATAAGTTGAACCATCAGATAATGTAGTATTGGGATAATTTTTCGGAATCATATAGGTTTCCAGAACAAAATTTTTATTCAGGCCGTGAAAAGTGTTATAGCCAAAAGTGCTTCGGAAAGAAAGATCCTTAAGAATTTGGTATTCACCGTATGCAGATATTGCAAAGATCCTGTTCTCATTTGTATTTTTAGACCGATAAGCTGTACCAACAGGGTTACTGGCATCATGACCCACCTCGCTTGCGTTGTAGCCGGAGTATCCCCCCTTAACATTCGGATTATGTACCGGGATATTTGGAGTTATTTTAAGCGCTTCTTCAATATTTGAACGGCCACCGTTAGCATCTTCCGCTTCGTTTTTGGAATATGTGAAAGACATGGTTTCACCGAATTTAAACTTTTTGGATTGCCAGTTTGAATTCATACGTGCTGAATATCTTTTATAAGGAGTATTAATCATGATGCCATCCTGCTTATATTGATTTGCTGAGAAATAATAATTCCCTGCATCCGAACCACCCGATATATCAAGGTTATTCTCAGTCAATGAGCCAGTCTGGAATATTTCTTCCATCCAGTCGGTGTTGATCGCCGGATCATAAATGGCATAATTACCATCTTCTTCATGTGCAAGAATATCTAATGCAAGGGGAGGAGGAGTTTTACCACCAGCTATATTATTTTCACTGACAACATGAGCCCAATCGAACATAGTCCCTTCATTTTTAAAAATTTTCCAGGCCTTTTCCCATCCGTAATATCCCTGATAGCTTACTTTTGGAGCGCCTTTTTTACCACTCTTGGTAGTGATGATGACAACGCCGTTTGCGCCGCGTGACCCATATATGGCTGATGATGCAGCATCTTTTAATATCTGCATGCTTTCTACATCATTGGTATTGACGTTTGGATTATCATAAGGGATACCGTCAATAACATAAAGAGGGTTGGTGTTATTTGTACTGGCAACACCACGGATTCTCACTGTCGGCGCCATACCAGGAGTACCCTGATTGCTCTGAACTTCAACACCAGGAGAAAGACCTATCATAGCGCCTGTTACATTTGCAACGGGAGATTTTCTAAGTTCCGTAGGATTTACAACTGCAATCGCCGAAGTAAGGTCCTTCTTTTTTTGAGTACCGTATCCTACAACAACTACTTCATCAAGGGTCTCAAAACTGAGTTCCATGTTCACATCAATAATTGTTCTGCCACCAACAGTCTCTTTTACCTCATTGTAACCTATGAATGTAAATACAAGTACTGCCTCGGCATCAGGTACTGCAATAGAATATTTACCAGATAAGCTGGTTGTTGTACCACCGGCAATACCCTCAACCTGTATGTTTACACCAGGCATAGGCTGTCCGGTCTCATCTTTCACATCGCCGGATACAGTCATCTGTTGCAATTCACCCTTGTATCCTTCTTTTGCATGGATTTGAGGTGTACTGAGAATAATGGCGACCAGTACCAAACCAAAATTAAGTAAGGTTCTTTTTACGCGCGTTCTATTTAATTTATATTTAGCATGTTTTTTCATAATGAGTTGTTTTAATAAAACAAATTTTCTGAAATAGGAAAATGCAGATTTTGTACAGTACAATACACGGTTCTACAATAACCAGTTTTTTAACAGGTTTTCGTCATAGGCTAAAGAAATGAAATAAGAATTAGGGCTGGATCAAAAAATAATCTTCAGAGCTCAAAGATTTTCTGAAATAGGAAAATGCAGATTTTGTACAGTACAATACACGGTTCTACAATAACCAGTTTTTAACAGGTTTTAGTCATAGGCCAGAAATAAGAAATAATAATTAGGATTAGATCAAAATATAATCTTTAGAGCTCAAAGACTTTCTGTTATTATGACCATAACATCATTTGATACCCTATTTGTATCATCTCATTTAACATTTGAGGAATGAATTTTAACATTGTTATGGCAGAAGGAATATCGAACAACAGTGATTTAATGCAGTAATTGTATTGTTTCGTCGAGAACGACTGCAGCAAGTATCCTTAATGAATGGACTTAATATTTGTGAATGAGGAAATGGGGTTATATAAAAAAAAACAACCCTATCATTTTGATAGGGTTGGATGCTTTTGGGAAATATTACTGCAGCTTGATTCTTAATCCTTAAATAAGAGCGGTGCGAATTCACGAAGGCTTCTTCGCCACGATTGCCATTCATGGGCGGTTAGCGGTGACACATAAGAGGCGCTCTTTATGCCGGCTTGCTGTAACAAGTCCGCCGCATTCTTGACACCTTCAGAACCTCTTTCACGACTGCCGTAGCTCATAAATACGAGTTTAACCCTGGACTTGTCGGTAATTTCGTCGGGAGCGATAGTACCGCCACTGAAAAGGCCGATATGTGAGAACATATCGAGATGAGCCAGCGTGACTGCTTTGGTGCACATGGCACCCATTGAAAGTCCCGACATGCCCCGATGGGCCTGATCGGCCAGTGTACGGAAGTTGTTGTCGACCCAGGGGATCATATCATTGATCATCAATTCAGCATAAGTGTCAAAGGAGAACCTGAAACGTGGCGCTGCCCCCGGAGCAGGTGTGGCAGGCGTTCCTGCAGCCTGAGCACCTGGTGCTGCAGCACCGGGGCGCGGAGCACCGGGACGGGGGCCCATACGAAACTGAGGACCAACGGCGCTGGTTTCCATCACCACAATAAAGGGTTTGACCTTCCCCTCAGCAATCAGGTTATCAAGTATTAAATTGGTTCTTCCCATCTCAATCCATACCCGCTGATCTTCGCCTCCTCCATGCTGAAGGTAAAGGACAGGATAACGGGCTGACGTATTTTTAT
>CAZLLD010000174.1:0-3590 GCA_964560225.1 uncultured Bacteroidales bacterium | reverse complement strand
TCCCTGAAAATGTCAGGATGAAACGCTCCCCGGCGGCCATAAACCAGCCCTGCTGTGAAAAGAGACAGTCCCAGCAGAAATATCAGCCCTTTTTGGGTATTGACCTGGCCGGTTGCCGCAAACATATCCCTTTCCATGCGTAAGCCAATATTTCTGACAACTGGCAATGCTTTCGCGAGGTCCTTTCCGATGAACCGGAATCCTTCACGCGCCATTTCCTCAAAGTGAGCTGAAATAGCCGAAGTCGACCGGATGAACGTCTGGTAATTCATATCGGAATGACTGCCGCTGTTAACAGGGTCAACCAGTCCGGGCTTGGGTGTCAGAGAAATTTCGGTAAGCACTGCCCTGAGGGCCAGAGAAGCGAGATTTGACACCGTATCATCTTCAAACTTCGAGTGGCAATACCCCTCCATTCGCGAGAACACGAATGAACGCAATTCATCGGCTTTGTGCGCCCTTTCATGCCGGCAAACATCAGCAGGCTGCTGCCTGCAGTAGAAACAAAGCTTTGCCTTACCTGATGAAATCATATTGCCGTTTTCATCCATAACATCCACATCAATGAAACGGCCATACATATGTTTTTCCTCGAATTTTTCGCACACTGCCTTGATTTCCCTGGTTGTCATGAGGGGAGCTTCAACCGGGGCAAGATAAAAATCGCCGGCATCATCAACCCTGCAGTGCGATTCGTTATCCGATAAAGAAATGAGATGGGCTTTAAGGAATACTTTCAGCTCATTAAGGCAAAGACTGAAAAATTGACTCGTGACTTCATTGCTTTTGGGAAAACCGGGAATGTTCAGGCTTAAGCTTACGGATGGCCGGTTCAGAACGGCTATCTGCTGGCGAAGATTAGCCCTCCCTTCCTTCGCTTCAAGCAATAACAATAATGGTTCGGCAGGTTTCAATGTCAGACGGGTAGCTTAAACTGTTTTTCCTGGATCTGGTGAATCACATCGATGATGGTGCCATCGCGGTATTCCACCAAACCCACTACTTTATCGGTATATTCAAGCGGACCGGGAACGCCCGTGATCAGGTCCACTTCCTTTTCAAGGTCATGAATATCTTTGACCATCAGGCCGGCCTTTTTCAGGTTTTGTGCCAGATCTCCGCAGGAAGGGTTCACACAGATTCCCCGTTCGGTAACCAGCACATGGACTGTTTCACCGGGTGTTACCACGGTGTGAACGCGCTTTTTAATGATAGGTATTCTGCCCCTGAACGAAGGGCAAACCACAACAGTAAGCGTGGCACCAGAGGCGGTATCGGAATGACCTCCCGAGGCTCCCCTCACATAACCTTCCGAGCCCGTAATGACGTTTACATTGAAATCCACATCAATCTCCAGGGCTCCCAGCACCACCACGTCCAGTTTGTTGGTGATGCAGCCGCAATTAAAAGGGTTGGCGTAGAGTGCGGCAGGAATTTCAATGTGCCGCCTGTTGGTGAATAAGGAATTGCTGACAGCAGCGTCAAACGACTGCACGTCAAAGATAGTCTCAAAAAGTCCGTCATTCAGCATATCCACGCAGTACGAGGTAATGCCTCCAAGCAGGAAGCTTCCCTTGATGCCCTTTGTTTTCATTTTATCGCGGATATACTTGGCAACGGCAAGTGAAGCACCACCGGCACCCACCTGGAATGAAAAGCCCGGTTTGAAACATCCTGAATATTCAATCACATCCGCAGCAAGTTTGGCTATACGCAAATCCATCGGCGAATTGGTGATGCGCGTGGTACCTGTGGCAATTTTTGTAGGATCGCCGATGGAATCCACCTCAACCACATAATCCACAAAATTCTGGGTAATCGATAAGGGTATACACGGATAATCTACCAGGTTATCCGTAACAACAACAACCTGTTTGGCATACCGGACATCAATCACCGCATAACCAATAGATCCGAATGCCGATTTACCGTGAGCCCCTGTTGCATTCCCTTCGCAATCTGCGGCAGAAGCGGCAATCACTGCCAGATCGATCATCACTTTCCCGGTGTGTATTCCACGAACACGTCCGCCATGCGACTGGATGACAACAGGTATGTCCAAAATTCCATGAGCAATTGACCGGCCCAGCTGTCCACGAATGCCCGATGAAAATATCCTGGTGATGGTGCCATCTTCAAGGTATGGCAGAATGGGATCGTGGCACTCATTCAGTGAGGAAGATGCCAGTGTGATGTCACGGATACCCATATTATGCAAAATGTTGAGCGTTTGAACCAGCAGCACATCACCATTGCGCAGGTGGTGATGAAATGAAATGGTCATGCCGTCACGGGGATTGCTGCGCATGATGGCCTCTTCCAGCGATTTGCAAAGCTTGCTCTGATGCGGCAGGTAGGCCTTGTTGGGAGGCGGGATGGTAGGTTCATCCATCCACCCTTTCTTTATCTTGGCATAAGCTCCTTCAAAAGGTTCCAGGCGTCCAATACCTTCTACAAATGCAGGGATCTTACGCCCCAGGCTGTTGATCATGGCAATGTTTTTTCAGTTAGTTGGTTTCTCATCAGCACTCTCCGGTTGAATTTCAATATTGGCAAGCTTCAGAATATATTCGGCCCGGCGTACAACCGGGGCATCAATCATCTTGCCGTCGATGGCAAACACCCCCTGGCCGGCTGCTGTATTTGCCCTGAATTCCTTAACTATCCGGTAAGCCTTTCTGATCTCTTCTTCCGTGGGTGTGAACACTTCATGAATGATGTCAATTTGACGGGGATTGATTACTGCCTTTCCCGTAAACCCAATCCTTCGGGCGTATTCGGTTTCCCTTCGCAGGCCATCCTCGTCATTCACATCCGGGAATACGGTATCAATGATATCAATGTGACTGGCTTTGGCAGCCATTACAATCCGCTTTCGGGCAAAATCGATACCGGCACCGTCAGGAGTATAAATGATGTTCATATCAGCTGTGAGATCCTGACCACCGATGGTAATGGCATCAATCCGTGGGAACCTGCTGGCAATGTCAAACACGTTCTGTACACCCATGGCGGTTTCAATCATGGCGTGAATGGTCATTACATGATGGGGCAATCCGTGTTTGTCTTCAATTTTCTCAATAATCTCAAGCAGATTGCCTACTTCTTCAGCCGACTCGGTTTTCGGATAGCGAATGGCAGAGGGCTGTAGGGGCACCATTTCTTCCAGGTCAGCTATCCCGAAGGGTGTGCTCAGGTGATTCACTCTGACGCATACTTCAGTGTTATAGAAGTTAATCGTTTTGATCATATTTCTGACCAGGATCCGGGCTGAATCTTTCTGATTAAGGGCCACAGCATCTTCCAGATCAAGCAATATGCTGTCGGCACCATATACCCCACCCTGCTGTATCATGGCCGGGTTATTACCCGGTATGTACAACATGCTTCTTCTTTTCTTCAGTGATTGCATTGTGGTCTGGCTTTGTATTATATCAGCTGTGTGGTTTGCATCGACCTGTTTATTGCTGTTTCCAGCCGTGCCTTGATGGTGGGCTCGAGGGCGCCTTTGTCGCGGGCAATGACATGAATATCTGTCATCTCGTAATCATCAAGCATTTCCGTAACAATCCGGTTGAAGCTTTCTCCGT
>CAZLLD010000173.1:0-3596 GCA_964560225.1 uncultured Bacteroidales bacterium | reverse complement strand
GCCAAAAGTAACCAAAAACGCCGCCGCTGCTGATAAAAGGCTAAAAATCAATTCACATTCTACACAAGAAAATAAACTCGGCCGTAGGCACCGGCCTCAAACATATTTTCTTATCAGCATTCGCCAAGCAGTCAGGACTGCAGTGAATTGATTTTCTTTACGCCTTTTCTCAGAGGCGGGTTATGCTACTTTATAGGTGTTGCAACAATGCTTAATCTCAACGATAGACAACCAAGCAGGTGTTTTGTTCAATGCATTAAAAGCTTAACAATGAACAGAGTTCATGAATTAGCACTGCTAAACCATAAGCACCGTGCGGTGGCCAGACAAAACGCAGAGGGCTTGCCGGGACTAGCAGGGGGTTCGTTTTGTCCCTGCCTGCCGGCAGGCAGGTTGACTTTTCTTGCTTCGTTCTTTGCGTCAAAGCAAAGAATGAAGTGGGGATTCGGGGCGAAGCTCCCGGCAGCTTGCCAACGATGTACTGCTAATGCATACGATATATGAGAAATGATTTTACCGTTTTTGTGAGAAACTTCTGATCAGAAGGATCACGAGTGCCATTTTTGGTTACATTTGAAAGGTAACAGTTTAAAAGTGTACCGGTGCGCCGGAACCAACATGGAGTTTATTCGCAGTTTTACAGAGCAAGTTTTGATGCGGCATGCACGCAGACAGGGAATGAGTTAGCAGAGAGGGGAAGCATACATCGCACGCATTCAGTGCAGCAGAGAATTTTCGGAAAAGAAACTGTGTGATTGAAAAGTACGAAGTTTGCAACTGGTAAAGCAATTGACAGATCCATTAAGTATTTTTTAAACGCTTAATATTGATATACAGAACGAATCTTAAAAAACTGCTCTGGCAATCATACAAAATATACTTGCCGGGGTAATTATATTGAATCGTTTAGCAAGCATTCATTTTCAAAACAAATATAATAACCGGGTATGGATGAAAATCAGAACAAAAATTCGCTCAAAAATCTTTTAGACAGATTACAGGAAAATTCGTGGCAATTGGAGTTACTTGTTTCCGGTTTTGCCATTTTTGGATTATTTAATGCGCTTGAACCTGTAGGAAACGCTTTTGATAAGACAATATATGAAGACTCTATACTTAGAGTAGCATATCAGGCAGTATATGCAGCAATCTTAATCTTAATTTTTAATTTAATTCTACATGTGATTTTACGAAGTATTTGGATTGGAGCTTTGGGACTGCGCTATGTATCCGGGGAGGTTAAAATTGACCAATTAAATTACAGTAAACGGTTTACGAATTATTTGAATAAAAAAGTAGGTTCATTTGATCATTATATCGAAAAACTCGAAAAACTCTGCAGCATAGTTTTTGCAATTTCCTTTTTGCTCATCTTCTATGTATTTGCTACTGTTCTTGTTCAATATTTAATAAATTTTATTGGATCTTTCGACACAGATAATGCTTCCATCTGGCTCAAGATCCTTCAATATGCCATGGTTATTTTTTTACTTCTGGGTGCAATTCTTACTTTTTTCGATTACTTGACGCTGGGACTGCTTAAAAAGAACAAATGGACTGCAAGTTTGTATTTTCCCTTTTATTGGTTATTCAGTTATTTAACCTTATCTTTTTTATACAGGCCTTTATTCTATAATCTCATAGACAACAAGTTTGGAAGAAGGGTAAGCATTCTGTTATTACCTTTTTATCTCACCGTTCTGTTTGTATGTAATATGTACAAAGAGCAATCAGGATTTATCAGTTTTAGTTCTGTGACATCAAACACTATTAGAGCAAACAGCGCAAATTATGAAGATTTAGTAGAAAAAAACAACCTATATATTGCTAATCTAACCATTCAATCCAAAGTAATTACTGATCCATACATTAAAGTAAAGATACCTCTCTCGGCTACTGTAGAAAAACGCATCCTGGATTTTAATGAAAGTCTGAAACAATATCAGGACAAACATCTTTATAAATCTTATTTGGAGATTTTTGGAAAAAGTAATGGGTCTACATATAAGGGAAATACAGATAGTTTACATCTTGAATTCTTGAAAACATTTCAAAAAATGTATAGCATAAAAATAGATTCTATACCCTGTAAACCGGACTTTGTTATAGCAGAAGAGGATAACAAAATGAATCTGAACATTGGTTTTGAAACTTATATCGGAACAAATAATCTGGCTGAAGGGAAACATATATTGGTTTATTCCAGGTATAAACACCCGGATACCGATTCTATATTTATTATTAAGGAAATTCCATTTTGGTATTACAAAAAATGAAAAAGATTAAACAATTATTTCATGTGCTGAGTTACATTCAGTATCCATTCTTATTATTGGGTTTGTTTCTTGCAATGAAACCCTTTTTCAAAGGATTTGAGTATTTGGCATCGAACCCTGAGTATTTATTTGGCACTTACAACAAATCCCTTATCTTTTTTGGGGTGGCTCTTAGTTTTTCGACGTTACAGGATTCAAGTAAAACCTCGTTAAAATTTGAAAGGAAAATATACAGCAATCCCCGAAAAGCAATATCTTATATAATATTGACAATGATATTGGTACTCGTTTTATTTATCTATGGATTCATTGGTTATTTGGGTTTAAATATACAGTCCAACGTTATCTATGAATTCTCGTATGGCTCAATTATATTGGGGATTGGTCTTATAGGATATCTGAAGTTACAAATTGAAATATTTGATAACCTGAGAGCAGATAAAAAGGAACAAAGTGCTGACGCCAAACCTGATAATACGTAAACTTCCTGCGGTTTATTCAGCTATCAGCTGATGAACTCTGTTATTCCTTTCGGACGGTGTATACCACGGGTCTTTATTATCAAGCGGCCTACACCTATTTGGAATATACAAGCAGTTTGTTCAAATGTGATTTTAATAGTTCATGTGGAAAGATGAGAAAGTCATGCGAATAGAAAAGATTACCCGTAACAAGAAGCAATACCTTGATTTGTTGCTGTTGGCCGACGAGCAGGAGGATATGATTGACAGGTATCTGGAAGATGGAGATATGTTTGCACTTTACGATGATGATCTGAAGACTGTTTGTGTGGTTGTTGCGATAGACAAGGAAACCTGTGAACTGAAAAACATAGCAACATATCCAAAATACCAGGGTAAAGGATATGCCAGGGCACTGATAAAGTTTGTTTCAGATTATTACAAAGGCAATTATAAAACAATGCTTGTCGGTACCGGTGAAACTCCGGCAATATTGGCATTTTATCAAAGTTGCGGATTTGAAAAATCTCATATTATTAAAAATTTCTTTACCGATAATTATGACCACCCCATGTTTGAAGATGGAGTTCAACTTGTTGATATGGTGTATTTGAAGAAAAAATTATAAACGCATGCTTCAAGCTTGATGTAAAAAAAAGTTTACGTTCTACACTTGTTGTTTTCACAATAATTCCATCCTTCATTACAACTTTAATCAAGCCTATTGTATTTGACACTTATTACATAACATTCGTCCGGGCTTCGCCCCGAACCCCTCTTTGTCACTTTTCCCAACAGCTGGAAAAGTGACCAAAAGAGCCGCCGCTGCTGATAAAAGGCTAAAAATCAATGAACATTT
>CAZLLD010000172.1:0-3618 GCA_964560225.1 uncultured Bacteroidales bacterium | reverse complement strand
AGCCCCCGCCAGGCGAAGTTTTCTTAACGCCTTCTTTAAAGCGCAGTCTGCGACTACCATTTACCTGATTCAGCTGACATTTTTTCAAAAATATTGTATTGAAATAGCTGTTTTCTTCTTACTTTTAATTTGTTCATGGCAATAGAATGATACCGTTATGTCAACCGGCTATCAAATAAATGATCTGGAAGGGTTATATTATTTAACATTTCAAAGTTGTTACTGAAAACAATTTAAATGGTAGTCGGAGACTACAGAATAGAAGCGGCGAAGTTAAGAAAACTTCGCCGAGCGAGGAGTTAGTTTTTATAAGAATAAATCCAGTTGTTGGTATTGGAGTAGGTATATTGGATTTAACAGGAGCATCCGATTATATATATGATCAAGCTGGTAATTTGATTGATAAATTATAAAGATCTAAATATGAAGAGAATATTAGAATTCATTATTTTTATTTTCTATCGTTACTATGATAAAGGAAGCACAAAGATCATAGCATATGAAAGTGCTTTGATAGGGATAACATTATTAGCATTTCTAAATGTATTTGCAATTCTTGTTTTCTTTGACGTCAACATAGATAAAATTTTTCCAATTATTGAAACTCACGGGAGAGTTGTAAAATACTTAAGCAGCGTAGTTTTATGGTTACCCATATATTTGATTTTTAGATACTTTTTCAAGAAAGATGATATAATTAATCAAGAAGTCTCCAAGAAAGCTATACTGTTTGGTAACATTGGATTAATTATTTATATAGTAATATCAGTAATTTTGTTAGTAATTGCTATTAGGTCAAGAACTTGATGAGATAAGCTACCCTCAGGAGGGGGGTGGTTGGTCTGGAGATGGACTTCAAACAGGATTGTCTGCTTTTGCATCAGCAAACACAGCAAAAACGGGATTATTAGATTATACCGTTAGAACTAATTATAAATCTGCAAGAAGTTATAGTGATTTCAATAAATTAAGATCAACACAAAAAGCTTGGCGTACAACAAATACTTTAGGTAAGGGTGGAGCAACGTATTTAAATACGTTTAAAATTATTGGCCGAGCAACAGGAATTGCCTCTGCGGGATTAGCTATAAATGATGCGATTCAAAATCCAACAACTGGAAATATTATTCAGGCATTTGCAACTACTGGATTAGCATTAGTCAGAATAAATCCCTTGGTTGGAATAGGTTTAGGGATTATGGATGTTACCGGAGCTTCTGATTATTTATACGATCAATTAGGTAACGCAATTGATAACTATTAAGTTAAGTAAGTATGAAGAAAATAATAGAATTTGTAGTTTATATATTTTATAGGTATTATGATAAGGGTAGCACACAGTCAATAGCCTATCCAAGTGCTTTGATGTCAACTTCCTTATTGATTTACATAAATTTATCTACTCTATTGATTGCTCTGGGTGTTGATTATAATCGTATTTCTCCAGTAATTGAATCGTATGGGCGTGGGATTAGGTTCTTAAGTGCCTTTTTATTGTGGCTACCATTTTTCTTTCTATTGAAAATGTTTCTTAGAAAAAAAGATATTGCAAAAAAATCATATACGAATCAGGTAGTAAGAATGGGAAATATATCATTATTGCTTTACATCATTTTTTCAATGCTTATTCTAATATTCTTAATAAAATGAATTTTGTTAATAGTATAAATCTATTGTACTCGTGGGATTTGTAATGCTGTCAATAGGCCTTTTATAGCGACCAAACAGGGAAAGGCTAAAATCACAAAACCCGGAGCAATCCGGGTTTTGTGATTTTATTAGTCCCACGGGGAATCCTTCATCGGATCCCAGTACTCCGTACATTCATGGAACAGATCCATTTTTAAATTGGATTTGGCGGCCTCAAAGTTAGCCCTCATATCAGGTAATTGTTTATCCCCCGCCAGGCGAAGTTTTCTTAACTTCACCTTCTTTGAAGCGTAGTCTGCGACTACCATTTGCCTGATTCAGCTGATATTTTATTCGAATATATTGTATTGAGATAGTGATTTTATTATTACTTTTAATTTGTTAATGGTAATAGAATGATACCGTTATGTCAACAGGCTATCAAATAAACGATCAGGGAGGGTTATGCTATTTAACATTTCAAAGTGTTGATTTGAT
This sequence comes from uncultured Bacteroidales bacterium, assembly GCA_964560225.1. Classification (GTDB taxonomy): domain Bacteria; phylum Bacteroidota; class Bacteroidia; order Bacteroidales; family UBA10428; genus UBA5072. The sequence continues at coordinate 1,491 of CAZLLD010000172.1, read as the reverse complement.
TGTTACGGAAAACAATTTAAATGGTAGTCGGAGACTACAGAATAGAAGCGGCGAAGTTAAGAAAACTTCGCCGAGCGGGGGGGAAATATGAGTACAGGAAAGGAAAGTTATATTTGATTTACTTCTTAGCAACTATAGGTTTATTTATACCTCCTATAATAATTATGAAGTGGATAATATAATTTTTTTTAAGCCAGAAAAGTAAAAGCTTTTGAAGGTTCTTTGCCTTTCAGTCAAATTAATAACATAACTTGTAGGTACCCTTCGCTTAGCGGGAAATGATATCAATAATCTTCTGGACAACCGTGTTAACGGCTGGTTCTTTAAGTGAAGCCGCCTTTTTAATAATGATATTCTTATCTCCTGTAAAAATACGATTTGGCCTGATGTTGCTGGGCGCGGTTAACCTACCTGTATCGAAATCGCTATTCTTTAACGGAATGGCGTAACTGTCTTTTACCTGCTGGCTTGTTATCTGGCAAAGCATAATGTCGTCACCTTGCAGATCAGTTAATACCAATGCGGGTCTTTTCTTGCTTCCTGAAAGATCAGAAAACGGAAATGGGATAACAACGATATCGCCTTTTACAAATCTTTCCATGCCTGGTCTTCTTCAGGTGAAAGCCAATCTTTAGCAAGCGCCTTCTCACTGGCAAAATGTGTAAGAATGGTGTCATCACAAGGCTTGCTGAAACTGTCTTTTATCAGGGAAGAAAGGAGCTTTTGTTTTTCAATAACCGGCAATTGCCTTACCAGTTGAAAAAGTTGATTATATGATATGGGTATGTTTATTTGTGCATCCATGTTTTTATGACTGCAAAATCCACCACAAATTTACAACATTTCTTCCCAATATTGGAAATTATGTTGGGTTCGGAGTCGGACCAGACTAAATAGTTGTCAACCTGAGTAATAAATTCAATTTTAGTGTCTGATAAGGGCTTAGAACCCTATTTTTATCCCCCGCCAGGCGAAGTTTTCTTAACTTCGCCTTCTTTAAAGCGTAGTCTGAGACTACCATTTACCTGAGTCAGCTGACATCTTTTTCCAAAGTATTGTACTGAAATAGTCATTTTCTTATTACTTTTAGTTTGTTCATGGCAAAAGAATGATACCGTTGTGGCTTTTTGCTTATAATGCAACAACGTTTTTCTGATAGAAGCCTTTAAATTTCTTTTTGGTAAGAAATGTATCGACCATTTTAAAGACCATGTTTTTTTCTTCTGGTTCAAGTTCCTGAATCATCGTCACCTGTTGATTTGGTTTTGAACAAAAAACAACCAATAAATTCAATAAATTAATGGATATAATCGGATACAAAATGGATATATTCATAAGTATTTTCATATTTTTGATAAATTGATATAATTGGATACAAAATGGATATATCTAATAACATGAAGATAAAACTGGACTTTGTGAGTACCGTTTATCATCAAATAAGTCAGCAGCTTAGCATTATTGATACCTTTAAAGGCAACTGGAAAGCCA
>CAZLLD010000171.1:0-3653 GCA_964560225.1 uncultured Bacteroidales bacterium | reverse complement strand
AAGCAAGGGTAGGCGGTTGTAGCGGCGCGATATGATCAGCTTACCCGGTTTTTTTATTGTGTTGCGTGAATTGCCTTATTTTCCCAGTGCCTGCTTTACATCTTCCGGGGCCTGCACCAGTTCAACCAAAACGCCTTCACTGCAAAGCGGAAACTCATCATTCCCCTTGGGATGAATGAAACAAACATCATAACCTGCTGCTCCTTTTCTAATGCCTCCGGGAGTGAATCTCACGCCTTGTGCGGTAAGCCATTCCACTGCTTTTGGCAGATCATCAATCCACAGTCCAATATGGTTCAGTTTTGGTTCATGAACTTTCGGTGATTTTTCCGGGTCAATGGGTTGCATAATATCCATCTCAACTGCATGAACACCTTGGCCCATCCTCAGGATGTCCTCATCCACATTTTCCCGTTCACTTCTGAATGTCCCTGTTTTTTCAAGGCCCATCATGTCAACCCAAAATTTTTGAAGTTTTGACTTGGATTCGTTGCCAATGGCGATTTGTTGAATTCCCAACACTTTAAATGGTCGTATCATAATAAACAGATTTTTATAAACCACGAAAATATAAAAATAGCAGGTAGTAATAACTAATATTATTTATTTTGCAGTATTTATGAAACAAAACCCTGCAACACAATTGAAAAAGGGCAACGGAACAATTAGAGAATCCATCACCTACCTGATAACGTCAATGAGTTTTAGGACATTTCAGCAATCTGTGGTTAAATTGCTGATGCTGTATCTGGTGGTTTTGGCAGTTTTTTTCATCAGCAGGATTGCAGTTTTGGTTGTTTTTGGTGATCCGGCCGACCTTCGGGGTTATCATGCTGATGTCGTAAAGGCATTCATTACAGGTGTCCGATATGATACAACTGTATTTACCTATATTTTTCTTCCGGTATTTATACTTGCCCTCATACCCCTAAAGTTCAGCCGGTATTTGGTTTTTTCAGAGAAGTTTCTGACCGGCTACGCCTCGTGTGCCTTATTTGTTGTTTTATTGCTTCAGATAGCTGACTTCTATTTCTTTAAATTTTTTCAGTCGCATTTCAACCTGCTGGCTTTCGGTATTATTTACGATGATACCAAGGCTGTCCTGGAATCGGTGTGGACTGACTACCCGGTTATCCGCATTTCGATTTTCTTAACCCTGGTATTCGTTTTTTTGGTATGGACCATCCGGAAAATAGCTCAATATCAAGTTTTCCGGGATTTTTTTCCGGCATTATGGATCCGTATAATACTGGTTGTGGTTTTTATTTTACTATACGGACTGGGTATGCGCGGTTCGCTGGGTTCTTTCCCCATTGAAAAGGACGATGCAACCATTTCTCCCAACAGTTTTGTGAATAACCTTACCATGAACGGGGTTTTTGCTCTGAAAGATGCCTATGCCGATAATAAAAGAAATACCATTACAACCGACAGCATGGTGATTCTGAGAAAGTACGGGTATCAAACACGCCTGGCTGCTCTTGCAGATATGGGCCTGCAAAGAAGGAAAGAAAGACCATTTTCTGAAGCACTATTAGACACAACCCCAAAAAATGAATTCCTCGAAAAAAGTCCGCCCCATGTTATATTCATTTTAATGGAAAGCTGGGCGGGTTATTATTTCGATCTGCATTCGAAGGAATTGAACCTGATGGGAGCGCTGGAAAAGGAATTGCCTTATTGTTACCTGTTCAGGAACTTTACTTCATGTGCAAACGGTACGGTTCATACACTTGAGGGACTGATGGTCAATTCGCCGCTGACACCTTTATCCCAGTCGGTTTATATGAATCAGCCATTACCATCCTCTGTGGCAAAAGTATTTGAGGATAAAGGATACAAAACAAGTTTTGTCACCGGTGCCAAACTGGGCTGGCGCAACCTTGGAAGATACGTGAAGGTTCAGAATTTTCATCAGGTCGAAGGCATGTCACATCTCCTGGCTGATATTCCCGATGCAGCTAAGTGCGAATGGGGTGTGTATGATGAATTTTTGTTTGAAAGGGTATACCAGCAACTGAAGGAATCAAAAGGACAACCCTTGTTTGCTTTTGTTTTTACGACTACAAATCACACACCTTACCAGCTGCCTGAAACGTATGTGCCGGAATCTGTGATTATTCCTGATTACATTAAGAAGAAACAGCGGTCTGATGATAAGATTGTAATCAAGAACCTGACTGCATACCAGTATACAAACCATTTTCTTGGCAAGCTGATCAGCAGGATCCGGAATTCGGAATTTGCTAAAAATACCCTGGTTGTGGTTACGGGCGACCATAATACCATGGCCTTGTATGATTTTTCCGACGGCCAGTTACTTCAGAAATACAGTGTGCCGCTGTTGATGTACATTCCGGATGCCTATAAGCCGATGAAGGAGGATGTCACCCGTTTTGGTTCTCACAAGGATGTCTTTCCCACTGTTTTCAACCTCTCCTTATCAGAAGCAATTTATTACAATTCTGGAAACAACTTGTTTGGTGACAGCACAGGAATCCACTATTTTGCGGTGAATAATTATAACACCGCTTTCAATAAAACCGGGGCAGTGGTGTTGGGTAAAAAGCCATTGTATTATAAATTTGCCGGTGGGCATGAATTGGAGCAGACTACATTGAAAGATACTCCTGAACTGAAACAACTGGAAAAGCTGTGCCAGGCTCACGGTGCTGTGCTGAGCCTAAGTATTCAGGAACAATTGGAGCAGTAGAATTGTTTAGTAAGCAGTAAAAAAGGAACATTGTGAAACGCATCATCAGATTTGTTTTAAATCACATACCACGACCCTGGCTGATCAGGCTGAGTCAGGTTTTTATGAAATTCCCGGCTTTCTTTTACCGTGGAGACAATGTGGAATGCCCTGTATGTGACGGCCGTTTCCGGAAATTCATGCCTTACGGGTATAATATGGTAAGAGAAAATGCCTTATGCCCGAAATGTCTGGCATTGGAACGACACAGGCTGCTGTGGTTGTATTTCAAGAGTCGAACCGGGATCTTCACAGATCAGCTAAAAGTATTACATGTGGCTCCCGAGCAATGTTTTCATGAGCGTTTCAGGAGATTGAAGAATCTTACGTATGTTACAGCAGACCTTGAGTCTCCGCTGGCAGATGTTAAACTGGATGTGCAGCAAATGCCATTCGGAAACGAGGAGTTTGATATTGTCATCTGCAATCACGTGCTGGAACATGTTTCCGATGACCGGAAAGCGATTGCTGAAATATTCCGGGTACTCCGTCCCGGCGGATATGCCATTTTGCAGGTGCCGCTGGATTATTCAAATGAAAAGACATACGAAGATGCTTCAATTACAGATCCGGCAGAACGCGAAAAACATTTCAGACAGAAAGACCATTACCGGATGTATGGCAGGGATTATCTGGAAAGATTGAAGGAAGCAGGTTTTCAAATCAGGGAGCAGAATTTTCTGGATGCCTTGTCTGCTGAAGAGCGATTGCGTTACCGACTACCTGAAATGGAATATATGTATGGATATTACAAAGATTCAAACGTATAGTCAAGATATACAGATGAATACAATTTTGTCGATGAAAAATTATAGATTTAAGTAGTTTTTTTTAGCAGTTTATGGTGTGTAATAATTTATTTGTATATATTTGCCCAAAATAAAAACATGAGAAATATCAT
>CAZLLD010000170.1:0-3704 GCA_964560225.1 uncultured Bacteroidales bacterium | reverse complement strand
TGGAGTTCTTTATCGATGAATCCTGCGGAAGCTGTTCAACCTGCCGGATACTCCCCACCCTGTTGAGGAACAAGCTGCTGAAGATTTTAGATGCCCGTGGTGTTAAACAGGATATTGACGAAATCGTTGCCTGGGGCAAAATACTGAAAGCCAGCCGTTGCGGCCTGGGGCAAACTGCTGCCAACCCCATGCTTTCAAGTCTCCGGAATTTCAGACACCTGTACGAAAAGAAGATTCAGAAAAACAAAGAATACGACAGCGGATTCGACCTTGGCCAGGCGGTTAAGGAATCATGTGAAGCAACCGGCAGAGTACCTAATTTTTAAAGAATTTTCACTATGAGCCAGTTTGTAAAATTCAACATTGACACCATCGAGTGCATGGCCACACGAGGGCAATATCTGGTTGATGCGGCCAGGGAAAATGGCATCTTTATTCCCACACTGTGCAATTATCCTGGCGTTAAACCTAAAGGCAGTTGCCGCATTTGCACCGTAAAGATAAACGGCAAACTGATGACTGCCTGCACTACTCCTGTAACTGAAGGAATGAATGTGGAAAATGAATCGGCTGAAATAAACGATCTGAGAAAGTCGATCATTGAGCTGTTGTTTGTGGAAGGCAATCATTTTTGCCCTGCTTGTGAAAAAAGTGGCAGTTGTGAATTGCAGGCCCTGGCCTACCGTTTTAAAATGCTGGTACCCAGATTTCCTTTTCAGTTTCCCACCCGCAGCGTAGACGCTTCGCACCCAAAGATTATCAAGGATCATAACCGGTGTATCCTTTGTAAAAGATGCATCCGGGCCATTACTGATGACAGTGGAAGAAGCATATTTGCTTACCGGAAGCGGGGTATCGGTGTGGAAGTAGTGGTGGATCCCAAGTTAGGAAAGCAACTTACGGATGAACTGGCCCAGAAAGCAATGGATGTATGCCCTGTTGGATCGATACTGGTGAAAGAAAAAGGCTTTAATGTTCCCATTGGTGCCAGAAGGTACGACAAATCGCCCATTGGCAGCGATATTGAAAGTATTCAAATTTCGAAAATCTAAAATATCCCTTTCCATGAGCAAACCAATTGTAGCCACAACTTCGTTGGCAGGATGTTTCGGATGCCACATGTCAATTCTGGATATTGATGAAAGAATCCTGGAATTGATTGAGCTGGTAGAATTCAATAAATCTCCCATCAACGATATCAAGAAGTTCACCAAGAAATGTGATATCGGACTGATTGAAGGCGGATGCTGCAACAGCGAGAACGTTCATGTGCTCAGGGATTTCAGGGAGCACTGCAAGATACTCGTATCTGTTGGTGAATGTGCCATTATGGGCGGATTACCGGCCATGCGGAACGGGATACCCATACGTGAATGCCTCGAAGAAGCCTATTTGAATAGCCCAACTGTTGTTGCCAATGACGAGGGTATTATTCCCAATGACCCGGAATTACCCATGTTGCTGGACAAGGTTTATCCCTGCCACGAAATTGTCAAGATCGACTATTTTCTGCCGGGATGCCCGCCCCGGGCCGATCTTATATGGGAGGCCCTGGTGGCTCTGGTTACCGGCGATGAGATGAAATTACCTTACGAAGTTTTGAAATTCGATTAAATCTCAATACTATGGGACAAAAGATCACCATTGAACCGGTAACCCGTGTGGAAGGTCATGGAAAGGTTACCATACATCTCAACAATGAAGGAAAAATAGAACAGACACGCCTGCATATTGTTGAATTCAGAGGATTTGAACGCTTTGTTCAGGGACGCCCTTACTGGGAAATGCCCGTGCTCGTTCAGCGCCTCTGCGGAATTTGTCCGGTCAGCCATCACCTGGCTGCAGCCAAAGCCCTTGATGTGATTGTGGGGGCCGGAACCGGTGACGGCCTGACGCCTACAGGTGAAAAAATGCGCCGACTCATGCATTACGGACAAATGTTCCAGTCGCATTCACTCCATTTCTTTCACCTGGCATCACCCGACCTGCTTTTTGGCGTGGAATCGGACCCGCTGAACCGCAACATCATAGGTGTAGCTCTGGCGAATAAGGACCTGGCTGTTCAGGGAGTGATGATGCGCAAATACGGACAGGAAGTGATCAAAGCCACGGCAGGAAAGAAAATACACGGAACCGGAGCCATACCGGGGGGCATCAACAAGCACCTTACCGAAGAAGAGCGTGATTACCTGCTGCATGGCGATGATTACATGAACATTGACAAAATGATCGGCTGGTCGCAGGATGCCCTTGAGTTCTTCAAGGACTACCACAAGAAAAACAAAGCCATTATTGACCACTTTGCCGAATTTCCGTCGAGCTATCTCAGCCTGGTGCGCAAGGACGGTGCGCTTGACCTGTATCATGGCGTGTTGCGTGCTGTTGATTCAGAAGGAAAGAAAATATTGCATGATGTAGACTACCAGGAATATGACCGGTATATCGACGAAGAAGTAAGATCATGGAGTTATATGAAGTTTCCCTACCTGAAAGAAATCGGGAAAAAGACAGGCTGGTATTCCGTTGGCCCCCTGGCCAGGATGAATACAGCCGAATTTATTGACACACCCCTGGCTCAAAAGGAATTCGAACTATTCAGGAAATATAACGGAGATAAACCCAGTAACAAACCCATGCATTCACACTGGGCCAGGCTGATCGAGATTCTGCATTCGGCAGAGAAGATCAGACTGTTGCTGAATGATCCGGACCTGATGGAAGGCGAACTGGTAACCAAAGGCACCAAGAAATTAGAAGGAGTCGGCCTTATTGAAGCTCCAAGGGGTACACTCTTCCACCAATACAAAATTGGTGAGAATGACATGATCACCATGGCCAACCTGATTGTTTCCACTACCAACAACAATCAGCCCATGAATGAAGCTGTGAATCAGGTGGCCGTTAAGGTAATGACCGGACAGAAAGAAATCACCGAAGGCATGATGAACGCTGTGGAAGTTGCCATCAGAGCATACGATCCGTGCCTGAGTTGTGCCACGCATGCACTCGGACAAATGCCGCTCGAATTTGAGATTTATGATGCTTGCAACAACCTGGTAGACAGAAAATTCAAACATTGACCGGAAACTTCCCAAAAATACTTATTTACGGGTATGGGAATCCGGGCAGGCAGGATGACGGACTCGGTGTATTGCTGGCTGAAGAAATGGAGCGGTGGTCGGCTGAAATGGGGTTTGACTGCATTCATACCGATTCCAATTACCAACTCAATATTGAAGATGCTGATACCCTTTCAAAGCACGATTTGGTCATCTTTGCGGATGCCTCGCGTGAGGAGATCGACACCTTCATCATGGAACCCCTGAAAGCATCTGAACAGGTTGGGTTTACCATGCACTCGGTTTCGCCGGCATTTGTTCTGAATCTGAGTAAAGAGGCATTCAACAGGGCACCGGAAACCTTCTTGCTGCATATCAAAGGCTATGAATGGGATTTCATGGGTGAGATCAGCAAAAGAGCAAGAAAGAACCTGGATCTCGCGGTTGAATATTTGAAGAATTACCTTGTCGAGAAGTATGACACCTGAATGGTCAAGGAACATCTCCATCGCTAAAACCAAAAGCAGGTGAGTTTAGTACAACAACTTTATCTACCTTTAGGAATTATTGAAAACTCAAAAAAAAACAGTTATGGATTTGTCAACAACATTCATGGGCATCAAAATTGCCAATCCCCTCATCGTG
>CAZLLD010000169.1:0-3749 GCA_964560225.1 uncultured Bacteroidales bacterium | reverse complement strand
GCCGTGCGTCTTTTGCATATTCGGATTTTTTGTAGAGACGCACGGCCGTGCGTCTTGTGCATGTTCGGATTTTTTGTAGAGACGCACTGCCGTGCGTCTTGTGCATGTTCGGATTTTTTGTAGAGACGCACGGCCGTGCGTCTCTACGGAAAAATCATGAAGATCAATATAATTTATTTAAAAAATTCATCCTCTTCCCATTTTGCAGGATTGTTATGAATATAATCTTGAATTCTTTGGTATTCTTCACCATTTCGTATGATATGATCATAAAAACGAGGTTGCCAAACCGCATTTGATGAGACACACCGCCGTGCGTCTCTACATTCGTTGATGCGTTTGGTTGAGGATGATTTAAATCCGGCTACAAAAGATGATATCGATTTAGGAGGCCGGTATGCAATACCATATTTTTTCTGTAGAGACGCACGGCCGTGCGTCTCTACATTTTCAATTCGCAAAATTGCATGTAAATGATTCGGCATTATAACAAAGGCCTCACAAAACAATTCCTTTCTGATTTCAAATGATTTGTTCCATTCTTCAGACACAATTTTGCCCTCTGCTGACGGCACCAATGAATAATCTTCAATTTGGCCAAAAATTAATTCCCTGTTGAATGTACAGATTGTAATATAATACAAACCGTCATCTGCATAATTCCAAAAAGGTTTTCTAGCAGACGGAATGCGGTATTTGTTATGAAATTTTTCCATACATTATTTTCCGATACAAAAATTCTTGAAAATATTCCCCAGGATTTCATCATTGGTGATCTCGCCGGTGATTTCGCCCAGGTAGTGCAGGGTTTCACGGATATCCTGGGCCAGCAGGTCGCCGGGCAAACCGGTACTGAGTCCGTTCTTTACCCTTAACATGGCTTCAAGTGCTTTTTCCAGTGCTTCGAAATGGCGGACATTGGTAATGATCACATCATTTTCATCTACAATGGAGGTGGTAGTGATATCTAGTAAAGCCTGTTCCAGTAAGTTCAGGTTGGTGCCTTTTTTTGCCGACATGGGGATCAGCAGATCACCGGAAGGCAGCAGCTTTTTAAAGTTGATCAAAAGGTTGTCCAACTGATCATTGGATACCTTGTCTGTTTTGTTAAGTACCACGATCCTCTTTTTCAAGCCGTTGTTATTTGATTCCGAAATCTGTTCTGAAAGTTGATTCAGCTCGGCCGGGTCGCTGGTGGGATCAATTACCTGGATGATGACAGAAGCTTGATCCACCTTTTGCCAGGTGCGCTCAATCCCCAGTTTTTCAATTTCATCCTCGGTATGCCGCAGTCCGGCCGTATCAATCAACCGGAAATGCACTCCCCTGATGCTGATCACATCTTCAATAGAATCGCGGGTAGTGCCGGCTATGTCCGACACGATGGCTTTTTCCTCACGGAGTAACAGGTTCAACAGGGTGGATTTTCCGGCATTGGTTTTGCCAACAATGGCAACGGGAATACCTTGCTTAATTACATTACCCAGGGCAAAGGAATCACTCAGAATACCAAGTACGCCGGATATTTCAGTAATCAGTTCTTTCAGTTGCGAACGATCGGCAAATTCCACGTCTTCTTCACTGAAATCCAGCTCGAGTTCAATGAGGGTGGTGAAGTGCAGCAGCTTTTCCCTGAGTTTTTTAATTTCCCGGGTAAAACCACCCCGCATCTGATTCATGGCAACCCGGTGTGCGGCCTGTGAGCCTGAAGCAATCAGGTCGGCAATGGCTTCCACCTGGGTCAGGTCGAGTTTGCCGTTCAAAAAAGCCCGCATGGTAAATTCACCGGCATTGGCCATCCGGGCGCCTGATTTGATCAACAGCTCCAGTATTATTTTCTGAATATAGGGCGAACCATGACAGCTGATTTCAATGGTATCTTCACCCGAATAGGAGTGAGGACATTTAAACAGGGTAACGACTGCCTGGTCGATGATCTCACTTCCAACAACAATTTGCGAAAAGTGAACCGTATTGGGTGGTTGGGTTGACAGGGATCCTTTATCCGAAGGGAGTCTGACAATCTGATCGCAAATGGAAAATGCATCAGGTCCGCTGCATCGGATCACTGCTATGGCACCCTTTCCCGGGGGTGTTGAAATGGCACAGATGGTATCGTCTTTGGTAAACAAAACAGGTATTTTCAGGCAAAATTAATCCTATTTCCCAACCCCAATTCATAATTTATATTTTATCATTCATAATTATTTTTTTATATTATTTTTGGCTCCAAAGAAGTAATAACTGTAATGAGCATTCTGGTTGATAAAAATTCGAGGGTTATTGTGCAGGGTTTCACCGGCGGTGAAGGCACATTTCATGCACAGCAGATGATTGAGTATGGTACACAGGTTGTGGGCGGAATAACCCCGGGAAAAGGCGGCCAGAAGCATCTGGATAGGCCGGTATTCAATACGGTTGAAGAAGCTGTGAAGCAGGTTGGCGCAAACACATCTGTGATATTTGTTCCTGCAGCATTTGCTGCCGATGCCATCATGGAAGCTGCTGCATCAGGTATTCAGGTAATTGTGTGCATTACCGAGGGCATACCCACACACGACATGGTGAAGGTGAAACAATACCTGGCTGGTCATGAAGCCCGCCTGATTGGTCCGAATTGTCCGGGCATTATCACCCCGGGTGAGGCCAAAGTGGGTATCATGCCCGGATTTATTCATAAAAAAGGTCATATTGGTATTGTTTCCCGATCGGGCACCTTGACCTATGAAGCGGTGGACCAGGTTACAAAAGCAGGAATGGGTCAATCTACCTGCATTGGCATAGGCGGAGATCCTATTATCGGAACTACCACACTGGATGCCATAAAATTATTCATGGCCGATCAGGAAACTCATGGAATAATAATGATTGGTGAAATAGGGGGCAGTATGGAACCGGATGCTGCACGATGGATTAAGGACAACGGAAACAAGCCGGTAGTGGGTTTTATTGCCGGTCAGACAGCACCAAAGGGGAGAAGGATGGGTCATGCGGGTGCAATTATTGGAGGTGCAGATGATACAGCGTCAGCCAAGATGAAGATCATGAAGGAATGTGGTATCCATGTGGCAGAATCCCCGGCTGACATTGCCACAACCATGGTGAAGGCACTAAAACTCTAATCATATGCAGGTTAAAGGAACAGCACTTAGGACTACCCGGGATTTTGTTAAAACAAATTTCCCCGGCGCTTACGACAAATGGCTTAATTCACTGGACCCGGAATCGAAGAAGCTATTCGCTTCAACCATTGATGCAACTGCCTGGTATCCATACAAGGAAGGTTATTCCATTCCTGTTGGAAAGATTATGGAGATCTGTTACAACAACGACAAAAAGAAGGGGGCAGACGCCTTGGGGAGCTGGAGCGCCGAAATCGGACTGAAGGGTTTTTACAAGGTTTTTCTGCTAATTGCTTCGCCGCAGTTCTTACTTCAGCGTGCAAGTAAGATATTTACTACGTTTTATGACCCAAGCAATGTGGAAGCTTCCATCATTGGTTCCAATGATGCAATTTTGAGAGTTACCAGATTCGATGGTATTGATGAAGCTGTTGAATACCGGATTGCCGGGTGGACCAGAAAGGCATTGGAATTGGCCAATTGCCGCGAACCTAGCTATGTGATTACCAAGGCCCTGTCAAAGGGTGATGATTCCACGGAAATCCATTTTCACTGGCAGTAGTATCAGAGAGAAGAACCAAGAACCAAGAACCAAGAACCAAGAACCAAGAACCAAGAACCAAGAAC
>CAZLLD010000168.1:0-3761 GCA_964560225.1 uncultured Bacteroidales bacterium | reverse complement strand
ATTACGAAAATTCCATTAATATTGTAATTTTGTCAGATATTCAATTGGAAAGCCCGGGGTTGAAACATGGAAAGACCTGATTTAGTTAAAATAAAACAGCGGTTTGGTATCATCGGAAATTCTCCGGGACTGAACCGGGCCATTGATATTGCAGTGCAGGTTGCTCCTACCGATCTTTCAGTACTGATTACCGGAGAAAGTGGCGTAGGCAAGGAGGTCATACCCCAGGTCATTCACCAGTACAGCGCGCGCAAGCACGGCACCTATATTGCGGTGAACTGCGGCGCCATTCCTGAAGGCACTATTGATTCTGAACTTTTTGGACATGAGAAGGGTTCTTTTACCGGAGCCTATGAAAGCCGTAAAGGCTATTTTGAAGTGGCCAAAGGCGGAACCATCTTTCTTGACGAGGTGGCTGAACTTCCTTTATCAACGCAGGTGAGACTGCTGCGCGTACTTGAAACAGGCGAGTTCATGCGGGTAGGTTCGTCCAATGTTTTCAAAACCAATGTCAGGGTTATTGCCGCGACCAATGTGGATGTAACTGCCTCCATACAACATGGAAAATTCCGGGAAGACCTGTATTACAGATTGAGCAGCGTACCGGTGGAAATACCACCGCTGCGCAATCGAAAAGAAGATATCCCGCTGTTATTCAGGAAATTTGCCGTTGACTTCGCCGATCGCAACCGGATGCCCTCCATTACACTCACCGAAGATGCTCTTGACGTGCTGGTGAATTACCGTTGGCCTGGTAATATCCGGCAGTTGAAGAACATTGCTGAACAAATCTCAGTAATCGAAGAAAAGCGGATTATAACTTCGGATGTACTGCGTTCCTACCTGCCCGATTATTCAGAAACCAAACTGCCTGCTGTTTTTGATACCATTGACAGGCAAACCTTCGCTACGGAAAGGGAAATTCTTTACAAGATTCTTTTCGACATGCGAAATGATATGAACGATCTCAAGCAATACGTGCATGAAAATATCTCCAAGATATCTTCCGAAACTGATGTTCATCCTTCCGGAACTCATGTGATACCAAAATTTGTACACGATGTGGAGCCAATCATTCCGGAAGACAAGCAGGCCAAAAAATTCGACATGTCGCGTGATACAGTTGATGATATTGAGGACACACATGAAATAGTTGAAGAATCACTTTCGCTTTCCGACAAGGAAATCGAACTGATCCGGAAAGCCCTGGAAAAGCACGGTGGTAAACGCAAGCATGCTGCCCATGAATTGGGTATTTCCGAAAGAACATTATATAGGAAAATCAAAGAATATGATATTGAGTAAAGCTTTAATATGAGATCTTTCATTCACATATTGTTAAAACCTGCATTCTTACTGATTGTCAGTTTACTTCTGAATTCATGCTTTTCAATTAACTACTCAACCAAAGGCGGATACATACCTACTGAAGCCAAAACCTTCTCTGTTCAGTATGTCGAAAACCAGGCCAGAATTATTGAGCCAGGTCTCAGCCAGCAAGTTACAGATAAACTGAAGGACTATTTTCAGGCTAACACCACGCTTACCCTGGTAAACAGGGATGCTGACATTGATTTCGAGGCTGTGATCACCACCTATGAACCGGATAAACCGATTGCCATTGTTGCAGGTGACGAGGCCGCCAAAAACCGCTTTTCCATTGGTGTTAAAGTAAAAATGACCTGTGTGGTGAAGCCTGATATCGACTTTGAAAACAGTTTTGTTCGCTATGAAGACTACGGCTCAACAGAGAATTTTGAAAGTCTCAGGTCAGAACTAACCGAGAAAATGCTCGATCTGATTTTGGAAGATATTTACAAGAAAGCCTTTGTAAACTGGTAATCATGCAAAAAGCAGAATTGCTGAAATATCTGAAATATCCCGGGCGACTCAACAAGGAATCGCTTGAAATTATACTAAATATCAGGGATTTATATCCTTATTTCCAGACCATTCATCTACTGGCTCTCAAAACAAAATTCATTGCTGACGATGCCAATTGCCAGGCCGGGATTGAATCAACAGCTGCTTACGTGCCTGACCGGATGATATTGTACAATTTGCTCTTTCCGCTTGATACCGGAAATGGCCTCCCGGTTGAGGAAGACGCTGAAGTAGAAACAGATCACCCGCAAACGGATCAACCAGTTTCACAGCCTGATGAAACACCGGCTCAATCCACCGCTGCCCCACCCACATTGCGCAGTAATATAGCAAACCTGCTCTCGGTGCAGCTTGAGGAACTTGAACTGATTGACCCGTCAGAAGCCGAGCTGGTGCCTGAAATAGCCCTGGATATCGAAAAGACATACGGAAAAGCAGACGATACAATCTCCAGGGAAACTGATCAGGATGACATTGATTTCTTCACACTGGAATCCGACAATGACCAAATCAAGAACGAACATGTATCCGGCAATCAGTTGCCAAATGCGGAAACCAGCCAGGATGAGCCGGAGTCCGGAACCGGAATAACGGACAAAAATGAACTGATTGACCGTTTTATTGAAAGCAGCCCCAGAATTGAACCCAGAAAAGATGACAAGCCGCAGGTGGATATTTCAGAAGACAGTGTCAAAGAACATGATGGTATTTTCACCGACACCCTGGCCAAAATATATGTTAAACAAGGCTATTACAGCAAGGCCATCTTTGCCTATGAGAAATTAATTTTGAAATATCCGGAAAAAAGTGATTACTTTGCGGGTCAGATTGAAACCATCAAAAAGTTAAAAAACAAACAGTAAATCAATACAATATGTACGGACTATTTATTGGCATCATCATTTTTGCAAGCATATTACTTGTTCTTGTCGTGCTGGTTCAGAACCCAAAAGGCGGAGGACTGGCATCCAGTTTTTCTTCGTCTAACCAGTTCATGGGAGTGAAACGCACCACTGAATTTATAGAGAAAGCAACCTGGGGTTTGGCAGCCGGCTTATTGCTGCTGAGCGTTCTGGCCACCATGCTTCCCCGCGAAACAGAAGCCCAAAGGCAGTCAAGAATTAAAGACCAGATTGAAAATACAGCGGTTGATCCCGAAAGAATGCCGGCTTATCCTACCACGCCACCGGCTACCCAACCTGAAGAAGGACAGGAATAATTGCTGGTTTTATGGCAGGCCGGTGAAGACTTCGGAAATCATTCCTGCCGGCTTAAGCAATAAAAAAAGTGTCAGTATGTCATAATTACTGACACTTTTTTTATTTTCAGGAAATCTGTCATGCCATTGTTAATATTTTGTTATTCTGCTGTTTATTAGTTAATTCTCATGGCAGGTTTTTTAAGATGGCTGAAAATATGTCAATCAGGCTGCATGTTAAAAGAACAAAAGTGCCTTTGGCATGGAATTCGATAAACAGCCTGCGGCCAATTACATGAAGTTTAACTCTAAAATCAATTATAAAATGGCAAATATTAAAGGAAAAGTTAATGCAGGTAAGGTTTTGATAAAGCCTTTCCCGGCTGAAGAAAAAACAGCCAGCGGTATTATCATACCTGATTCAGCTAAGGAAAAGCCCCAGAGAGGTGAAGTTGTTAAAGTGGGCGAAGCAAAAAAAGATGAGCCTGTTGTTGTAAAAACAGGTGATGTTGTACTCTATGGCAAGTATTCCGGTACGGAACTCACTATTGAAGGCAACGATTATCTGCTCATGAACCAGTCCGATATATTATATGTTGAATAAAATTTGAACCAAAAAAACCGTATACAATGGCAGCTAAAGAAATTAAATTCAATATTGAAGCTCGTGAACAACTGA
>CAZLLD010000167.1:0-3824 GCA_964560225.1 uncultured Bacteroidales bacterium | reverse complement strand
GTAACACGACTCGATAGCGCCCTTGAAACGGCAACTGCGTATACCGCCACCGTTAGCGCCAAGCCTGAGAACCGATACTGCAACAATATACAGTAGATTGAAAATAGAGCTAGACTGATACCCAACGCACAAAGCAACAGTTTGTCAGCCCTTCCCTGCAAGCCTCGCTTCGCTGCCAAACACTTGCTTTCTTGCCAACGCTCCGGCTTAGTTGATAAATTCGTGATTAATTCATTAGTCGGTATTCATTTGGAGAGAATCCCGTATTTTTCTTAAACATACGTGTAAAATGTTGTGGATACTTAAAGCCCAATTCATAAGCAATATCGCTGATGGATTTACTGGTGTCAAAGATTTTTTCTTTGGCAACATTAATCATTTTTAATTGGATATGTTCCAACGCCGATTTACCAGTCTCTTTTTTTAATAAATCTCCTAAATAATTGGGAGATAAGAATAATTTTTCGGCACAATAACTTACTGTTGGAGAACCATTTTCAAGTGGTTTCTCTGAGGAAAAGTATTCATCCAATACTTTTTCAAACCGTGTAAGTAAATCTTTATTAACATGGCTTCTAGTATTGAATTGGCGTTCGTAAAAACGTTTGCTATAATTCAGAAATAATTCAAAATAGGACACAATTAATGTTTTGCTGTGAGAGTCTATCGGATGCTCTAATTCATACCTGATTTTTGCAAAAGAGTCGTTGATTACTTCCCTTTCTCGGGCAGATAGGTGAAGTGCTTCATTCACTTCATACGAGAAAAAGGTGTAATCCTTAATACTTTTACCCAATGAAGTGCCATGAATAAAATCAGGATGAAAGATGATAGCATTTCCAGCTGCCTGACGTTTTTCTCCTTTGCTGTCAATACCATAAACCTGACCCGGAGAAATGAAAATAAGAGTGCCTTCTTCGTAATCGTAATTATTAATTCCATAAGTTATATCGCCACATTTAATGTCTTTAAGAAAGATGGCATAAAGGTTAATCTGCGTTTTTTTAAACTCAAATGGTTCTATTTTTGAAAAATCAATAATACTAACCAAAGGGTGCAGCGTCTCCTGGCCTAGCATATTATTGTATTCCGTTATTGTATTTATTTTTAATATTTCACTCATAATACGTCCATTTCTGATTTTCATAAACAAAGATAAGCATCTAATTACATTCAGCATACTTCAGTTAGGCTATTCCGTAAAAATGGTATATACCTCCGTAATTTGGGTATTTTTTCCTTTTTCTTTCTATCGAATTTTGTATTGTGAAATATTAATAAGATTATGATAGTAAAGGAAAAAATATTAATTGCTTATTTCTCATGGAGCGAAAATACCCGTTCAATAGCCAAACAAATACATCAGTTTGTTGGTGGAGATATTTTTGAAATACAACGGGCTGAAAATTATCCGGTCAGCTATAATGCTTTGCTGGATTTAGCAAAAAAAGAAATACGTTCCGGTGAAAAACCTGAACTCAAAAACAAGCTTTTAACTATCGATGATTATAATCACATTTTTATCGGATTTCCCAACTGGTGGAATACATTTCCGGCTCCCGTATTAACCTTTTTATCAGCATACGATTTTTCTGGAAAAACAATAATTCCTTTCTGTACCCATGGTGGTGGAGGCATTGGCAAAAGTGTTTCCAATATTGCAAAACAATGTCCGGAAGCTGAAATTTTAGAGACTATTTCAATCAATGGAAATTCAGTGAACAATCAAAATGCTACAGTTGAGAATTGGTTAAACAAGGTATTAAAAACAAGCATCCGTTAAAATGGTAAGTAATTCAGTAATTGTGGTTAACACTTTGATGTTGAAGCATCTTAAATTTGTATTGTAAACATTTAAAAGGATTTTACAATGAGAAAAATAACAATCATTACTGCTTTGTCCGTTTTAATTTTAGGTCAGGCGTGTTCATCTACAGGTGAACAGGAAACAAAAGTTGAATCAAAAAAAAAAGGAACAAATGAAAAATGCAGAACAAGAACATTATACATTTGAATTGAGTGATAATGTAACCAGAGAAAAAGTAACATTTAAAAATCGTTATGGAATAACGCTGACAGGTGATTTATATCTTCCTAAAGACCGTGGCGACGAGAAATTATCAGCCCTTGCAATATCCGGTCCTTATGGCGCAGTAAAAGAACAGTCGTCTGGCCTATATGCAAATGAAATGGCTGCCCGTGGTTATGCAGTTGTGGCATTCGACCCATCATACACAGGAGAAAGCGGCGGAGAACCTCGAAACCTTGCTTCACCTGAGATTTATACAGAAGACCTGAGTGCTGCAATTGATTTTCTTGGTATTCAACCTTTTGTTGATAGAGAACAAGTAGGCATCATCGGTATTTGTGGTTTTGGTGGTTTTGCTTTAAATGCAACTGCTGTTGACACGCGTGTAAAAGCCGTAGCGGTTGCCAGTATGTACGATATGTCTAGGGTAACTGCAAAAGGCTATTTTGACAGTATGAAACCGGTAGAGCGCACGCAACTATTAGAACAGTTGAGCAACCAGCGTTGGAAAGATGCCGAAAATGGAAAACCAGAATACAGTAATCAGGGCTTACCAAAACCTGAGCAACTATCAGGTCAGGAACCGGAGTTTGTAAAAGGATATGTGGATTATTATAAAACAGATAGGGGCTTTCATCCTCGTTCAATAAATTCAAATGGTTCATGGACAATTACTACTCCCATATCATTTATGAACATGCCTATTTTAACTTACATAAAAGAAATTTCGCCACGGCCAATACTTATAATCGCAGGTGAGAATGCACACTCGCGCTATTTTAGCGAAGATGCCTACAAAGCAGCCAACGAACCTAAAGAATTGATGATTATTCCGAGTGCAGTCCATACCGATTTATATGATAAAACAGATGTTATTCCATTTGATAAACTGGAATCGTTTTTTAACGAAAATCTAAAGTAGTCATGAAGCCAATAATTTTAACGACTTGTGTGGCATTGTTTTTAATGTCATGCAATACAAAGAACAATAGCACAATGAAAACAAATGAAATATTTCCAAAGGGACAATTAGCTACCGAGAATTTTACCGGAGAAACCCATGTGCAAATGCTTACGGTTGATGGGAAAAACTTTGATGCAATGAGTTATAATGTTACGTTTGCCCCGGGTAGTCGAACCGATTGGCACTCACATCCGGGAGGACAAATTTTATATTGTACATTTGGAGAAGGTTGTTATCAGGAAAAAGGGCAACCAATCCAACACTTAAAAGTTGGCGATGTTGTAGAGATAAAACCTGATATTGTCCACTGGCACGGTGCTGCTCCAAATTCAGAATTTGTTCATTTAGGTATCAGTACACAACTTTCAAAAGGACCTGCAACTTGGTATGGTGCTGTAACTGATGAGGAATATAATCAATCTGTAAAATAGAGATAAATTCTTTCAATAAAATTAAACCTCGTGTATTGGAGATAATTTCAGTACACGGGGATTTTGTATTTGGTACTCTGGGTGCAAGCCATCACACCCCTCCCTTCACTGTAAGGCACATGCCACAAACGCTGCAAGCCTACGCTCAATCCAAATTTGTGGCAAGAGCCTTCCAGTCCATCCCGCCCAACCACACTTTGAAACGGTAATGTATAGATAGAAAAGATTGTTTACATTTGACTGATAATAGATTTAAAATGAATGAAGGCCAGGCGCTAACACGGTATATAAAACATTTGGCGGAAAGTGCTAATTTTAAGGGCGGTACATTTAATAAAATTTGTAACGGTTTGATAGGTAATCGCTTTGAAATGCCAAACGTTTCATATACCCATCCGTT
>CAZLLD010000166.1:0-3906 GCA_964560225.1 uncultured Bacteroidales bacterium | reverse complement strand
CTTTCTTTCATGCGGAAGAGTATCTGCATCAGGTTGTCTGTGTCGCGCGGATGCAGTCCGATTGAAGGTTCATCAAGCACATAGAGCATGTCCACGAGGTTGCAGTCCATTTGCTTAGCCATCTTCACCCGTTGCGATTCACCACCCGAAAGTGTGCTCACGGCACGGTCAAGCGACAGGTATCCCACGCCGATTTCAATGAGTTGTTGCAACAGGAATTGCACTTTCCGCAAAACAGGTGTTGAGATTTCATCATGTATTTTTGTCAGAAAGGGTAGTACATCAAGCAGTTCCATGTTGCAGACATGGTCGATGGTCAAGCCGTTGATATTGACACTTCTGGCTCTTTCGTTCAGTCGCGTGCCACTGCAGTGTTCACAGGGTTTGTAGATGAAGAACCGGGTATATGCATTCTTTTCTTCTTCGGCAGTTTCGTCATCGGCCCTTGAAGAAACCGCTTTTTCAAGCTTGCGGGCAATGCCTTCGAAATTCCGGTTATAAGTTAATTTTTCTTTGGCATCTTTAATGGCAAAGGGTTCGGAGTATAACAAGACGTTGAGTTCTTCTTCAGTGAAATTTTCTAAAGGCTTATCGGGATTTACTACGTCCAAACTTACCAGTTCTTTCCAGAGAAATCCGCCCACCTTATAATGCGGATGGTTGATGGCGCCCTCCCGGATGGATTTTTCCCGGTCCAGAAACAGGTCGAGATTGATTTTAATTTGCTTGCCCAGTCCGTGACAATGGGGGCACATGCCCTCAGGATGGTTGAATGAAAAGTAAAATGAAGGACCGATAAAGGGTTTTCCAACCCTCGAATACAGCAGGCGCAGGTAGGTATTAACTTCGGTCGCTGTTCCCACCGTGCTCCGCAGGTTGTTGCCCATTCGTTTCTGGTCGATTACAATGGCGGTTGACAGGTTCAGAATGTCGTCAACATCCGGGCGCGACAGCTTGGGCATGCGGGTGCGGGCAAAAGTCGAAAAAGTTTCGATCAATTGCCGTTGTGCTTCGGTATAAATGGTGTCAAACAGCAGCGACGATTTTCCCGACCCTGAAACCCCGGTGAAAACAACCAGTTTGTGCTTGGGAATCTCAATGTCAATATTCCTGAGATTGTTGGTGTGTGCGTTTTTTACGATGATCTGGTTTTGATTCATGGACTGATTTATTTTGAGCTGCAAAAATAGGGTCAGCACGTCTGGCAAAATTGTAAAAAACAGACATTCTAAAACAAATGGAGATTAACACGATTCGCCATTTACGCTAAATCCGGGATAACGGGTAATGAATTCTTTGGGCGTATACCCGGTGTGTGTTTTGAAGTCCCTGATGAAGTGCGACTGGTCGTAATAACCATTACGGTAAGCAATTTCAGTCAGCATGATATGCTTATAATAACTGAAATCGTGCAATACCTGTTGAAAACGGATGAGTTTGACCAATTGTTTGGTGGTTTTGCCCAGATATTGAGAAAACTTTCTTTCTAGACTTTTGGTAGTAAGTGACAGGTCTTCTGCCAAAGATGTGGCAGTAACCTGTCCTTTGCCACATTTTATGAGATCAATTCCTTTATTTATGATTTTTTGATCAAAAGAGGTTATTGGAGTAAAACGCAGAGTCAGGAAATCTTCAATAACATTCACCCTTCCTGAAAGGGTGTCGGCATAGGATAACTTTTCTTCAATCTGTGTTGTTTCTTCCTTCAACAGGTCGCACAGGTCAACGCTCAGGTTTTCCACTTCAGACAGGGGGAAATCGAAGAACTGACATGCCCCGGCCGGAAAAAAGCTGACAAAAACCACACCTGTATTGCCGTTGGTAGAAACGTCGGAAAATGAATTACACAACCCGCTGATAATCGACCGGGGTTGTTTTTTGAGTGTATTGTTGGACTGACAAACCACAAAGGGATTCCTGTAGTGAAACATGAGCTGGATGTTTTCGGTGGGGATTACTCTTTCCGTAACATCTCTCTCGTGCGAATCCGACTCCATAAAGCAATAGTGCCTGATGTAGTTTTTCAGGAATCCGGTTGGATGTATGATGTGGAAGTTCATAGTGACAAGCCGGTCGCAAAATTAGCGACTTATTACGAATAATAAAAAACCACACCAGACAAGCTGACTTGAAGGCTATGTTTATGAAACGCTGGCTAAAGGAGAGACAGCGGGTATGCTAACGTTTAATCATCACATCCCCGTGTCCTCTTTTAATTGTACCGCTCAGGTAATCAAGTTTATAATAAATTCGATATATCGCATTTGAACTGAATCCGCTTTCATTTGATACATCAAACATCCTAACACTAATGCCTCCTGATGTTTTTCCTGCATGAATAATTTCATAGTTTTTATCAACTATTACATACCTGACTGTATCAGCATCTGTGTTAATTCTTAGATTAAATGCAGACGTTGCGGGATTCGGATAAGCCACACAAGATAAAAGGAAATCTGCTGGTAAATCGTCTAATCCATCTTGTGCACTTTTTTTAGTAGTGAAGTTGATTTCATTAAATAAACTTTCTTCTTTTGCATTCCAGATATCGTCAAATCTCCAGTCAGTTTCATCTACGGTTCCAAAAGGCATTCCTTCAATATCTCTTTCAGTAATACCTGAGAAACTTGTTTCTTTGTCTTTTTCACAGGATGCCAATAACAACACGAAAACGATGAATGCATATCTTTTCATAAGAAAAATTGTTTTGTAAAGTATATGAACAGCTTAAATGATAATGTCTATAATGGTAATCTTCATTACAGAACAACTCTTGTGTTTGTCCGCAATTTATAAAATTGCTCTGAATGTCAGAAATAATTGTATCAATACATTCTTCAGTAAAGCGTGTAGTAATTGTCAATCCAGATTGTAAACATATCATTCCGGCAAGCTGGCATTGATAGATTCCGAAAGTGTTTTGGCCAAGGTGTCACTTTCCAGGTTGCCGATAAGAGCCAGACCCTCCCTTATTTCTGCGTTAACAAACGGCATGTCATATACCTTATTATCCAAAACAAAAATCAAAGTCTTTCCTACGTTGTTCCGTGTTACTTCTGCCCACAAATTTGCACCTTTCATGTTGAAGTATATGATTACCCGGTTGCCTTCAGCTTTGGTCTTAAGGACATGTGAGAGGTTTATAACTGCTAATGGTTTAACGGCTACTACAGCATGGTAGATGCGGTCTTTATCAACTGCATAGGCGGTATTCAAAAGCATGTAAGTCTTTGACGCAAAATCCTTGAGGAAAGCTAAAGAATCTGGCTTTATGTACCCGATAATGGGCTGTTCGTTTTCTCTGGCAGGCTTTATATTCGTATTCGCCAGCGAATCTGAAAATGAAGCTGATAAATCTGATGGACTAACAGTTTCATAAATTCCAAAAGAGACCTTTGGTACATTTTCGTTGGTTTTTGTTTTACACGATGCAAGTGAAAGGAGTAATACAGCAATCACACAGTAAGTTTTCATGGTTATTGTTTTTTATTATGTTTAATTGTTAACTGGTTTTATTTCTTTCCGTTTTGTTTGTGCTGGTCCCTGAATTCTTTAAAATAAGTCTCCATGGCTTGCACATAGGTTTCATAGGCATGAATTCCCTTTTCAGTAATGGCACATGTGGTTAAGGGATAATTACCTTTGAATGATTTTGTAATGGTGATGTATTCAGCCTCTTTCAGTTTGGTCAGCTGAAAACTCAAGTTCCCTTTGGTGGTGTTGATGTTTTCAAAAAGAAAAGCGAACTCTGCCGATTTAACGCCAATCAGAAGCGTCATAATGGCAAGCCGCACCTGCGAATGCAATACGGGATCGAGATCGTTGAACATGGCTTTATTTGTTTCTATTGGCATACAGCAGGTGACCCGGGATAATAAAGGCAATGAGCCAGGCGATGGCTTCCAG
>CAZLLD010000165.1:0-3967 GCA_964560225.1 uncultured Bacteroidales bacterium | reverse complement strand
GATTTCATCGTCTTCGGCTATCAATATCGTTCTGTTGCTCCAATCGTGTGACATGGTGATGCTTTTGTTTAATGTTACAGTATGATATACGATAACTTATGAGGCGGGTAATACTTACTTGATGAATGACCAAAGAACCGTGTTTAAAGTATATTTTTCTCTGATGAATTTGATTTATTCCCGAAGGACTTTTCGTGTTATGGGATAAAGTCATTGTGCAAAGGATTTATTTGTAATAATTTATGTAGCAAAAATAACGCCATGAAAGAGCCATTTGATCCCGCAACACGCATACAAGATATGCTGCATTTTGATGAATTTGGAGGCGTTAATCCGGCCATTACCGATTCATCCACGTTCACTTTCCTGGATCCTGAAACCATGAGTGAAACTTTTCTGGGGCATACCGAAGGCTGTTTCCTGTATTCACGTCACTGGAATCCCAGCAATAAGTTTCTGGCTGACACGCTGGCTTCCATGGAAGATACAGAATCTGCCTGGGTTACTTCGTCGGGCATGGCGGCAATAACCTGTTCCATACTTCAGTGTTGCAGGGCTGGAGATCACATCATCACCAGTGTTACCACGTATGGGGGAACTTTTGCCTTTCTGAAAAACATCCTGCCCAAATACAATATTGAGGCTTCATTTGTTGATATTACCAACCTGGAAAGTGTGAAAAGCAACATTCGTCCGAATACCCGGCTGATCTATACGGAGTCAATCACCAATCCGCTTTTGCAGGTTTCGGATATTCCATCGCTTGCTGCAATTGCCAGGCAAAACAATCTCTTGCTCATGGTAGACAATACGTTTTCTCCGATGATCATCTCTCCGGCACGATTGGGCGCCAACATTGTAGTATATAGTTTGACCAAATTCATCAACGGAAAAAACGACTGTGTTGCCGGTGCCATATGCGGTACAAAAAAATTCATTAATGATCTTTCCAATGTGAATGACGGAACGGCCATGTTGTTGGGGCCCGTGCTTGATCCCTTGCGCTCCTCGTCTATTCTTAAGAATTTGCACACGCTTCATATTCGAATGAAGCAACATGGGCAAAACGCCCTATATGCCGCTACGGAACTAAAAGAACTTGGCCTCAGGGTTCGTTATCCCGGGTTTCCCGATCACCCGCAGCATGATTTGCTAAACCGGATGATGAATAAAAGTTATGGCTATGGAGGCATGCTGGTTGTTGAAATGCCTTCTTTGCAATCTGCCAATGAATTCATGCGACTCTTACAGATGGAAGGTGTGGGATACCTGGCAGTAAGCCTGGGATATTTCAAAACGCTGTTCAGCAATTCAGGCAAAAGTACTTCCTCAGAAGTCCCGGAAGATATTCAACGGAGCATGGGCCTTACCGAAGGCCTGGTCAGGTTTTCAATAGGCCTTGACAACAACATGGAGCGTTCGGTTGAAAAGATGAAGGAATGTCTGAGAAGGCTTCACCTGATCTGACATTGAACAAAAGATGCAAAGCGTTGTTCTGTGAATAAGCTAAACCATCAAAAATGAGTTACACATTACAAATAGGATCAGCAGCACCGGATTTCAAGTTGAAAGCTACGGACGGCAGGTTTTATGGGTTGTCGGATTATGCATCGAACCCTTATCTGGTAGTGTTCTTTACCTGTAATCATTGTCCTTATGTTCTCGGATCAGATGAAATTACCATGCAAACGGCTTTAAAGTTTAAAGAAAAAGGTGTGGGTTTTGTAGCGATCAACTCAAATAGTGCCAATACCTATCGTGAAGATGATTTTGAGCATATGATTAAGAGAATGGATCAATATCGGTTTCCCTGGGCATACCTGCATGACGAAAAACAGGATATTGCCAGGAATTACGGAGCCTTGCGTACCCCGCATTTTTATGTTTTTGACCGTGAAAGAAGGCTGGTTTATACCGGAAGGGGACTCGACAATCCGAGGGAAGGAAAAAAATCCAAAGTGAATGATCTCGATAGGGTGTTGGGTGAATTAACCGATGGAAGGGAAATCAGCATCAAACTGACCAATCCCTTAGGATGCAATATCAAATGGGAAGGTAAAGAACCCAAATGGATGCCCGAAGAAGCCAGAGATCTGGTATAGAAAATAATTTATAATAGCCGCGGGAATATCTGTTAATAAGTTCATAAAACTTCAGTTTATTCATGGTTATCAATTAGCTAATTTTCATAAATTTGTTTAACAATGATGATAAACTGAAAATCTATACACTCAAATCCAGAAAAAATGAACCGTATACTGCTGATTCTTCCTGTTGCCCTTTTACTGCTTACCGGTTGCAAGTATTTCAAGA
Organism: uncultured Bacteroidales bacterium; assembly: GCA_964560225.1. GTDB lineage: Bacteria > Bacteroidota > Bacteroidia > Bacteroidales > UBA10428 > UBA5072. The sequence goes on along the minus strand of CAZLLD010000165.1, from coordinate 1,654 downwards.
AAGCCAAGCCTGAGTCTTTTGACACCTTGGTTTCAGATACTACTCCTGTTGATGAGGTTGTTGATTCTTCAGCATATTATAGTGATGTAACCGGAATCAATGAGCCTGTGGTTCAACAATCCCAGGTTAGCACGCCTGCTGCAAATAGAACCAGTGCGGTTGGAGGCACCTATTATATGATTGTAGGATGCTTTACCGTCCAGCAAAATGCCGACCGGTATGCTGAAAAGTTGAGAGGTATGGGATACAACACGCAAATCATATCCGGAAAAGACAATTTTCAGATGGTTTCGGCCAAATCTTATGGCAGTTACAGGGAAAGCGTTAGTGAGATTGAAAAATTCCGCAATGAAGTTACTCCTCATGCCTGGGTTTACCTGCAGCGGTAAACGGGGCTAATTGCTTCAGGTCATAATAAACAGCGGCTGAAATTCAAAGCTCTTGTAATGTGGACGGTAACGTTCCACATTGTAATACCTTTTAATGTCGATAATCTTGTTGGTACTAGTAACCACATCAATCGGAGCATTGTCATACCGGCCGTTGCGCAGCACAACCAGTCTGCCGTGAATGCCTTTCAGTATTAAATCGAGAGCCAGATTTCCGTATGCCATGGGAACAATGGAGTCTATGGCATCCGGATCTCCGCCTCTGACCAAGTAACCCAACTGCTGAAAGATGGTGTTGATTTTCTTTCCGCCAAAATGGGCAGGTGACAAATCCCTGATTTTATCGGCAACGATTTCTCCGATGCCTCCGTGCAGGCTATGACCGTATACGTCTTTATTGTCGTTTACATAAGAAGGATCGTTCATGCCTATCATCTTGGCTCCTTCAGATACGAGAACCACGGAATAGTGACTTGGGTTCTTTTCCCTGTCTTCAATCAGAAGTTTAGTTAACATATCAGGGTCGAAGCGATGTTCCGGTATCACACAGCGGTTGGCTGCCCCTGCCATGGTGGGCAGCATGGCTGTAAAACCGGCATAACGGCCGAAAACTTCAATAACAAGGATCCTTTCATGGGATCCTGCTGATGTCCGCAACGTGTTGCACATCTGTATTGTTCTGGTTACGCAGGTGCTGAAACCGATGCAATAATCTGTTCCGGGCACGTCGTTATCCATGGTTTTCGGGATAGCCACTACCTTAATTCCCTCGGAATACAACCTGACGCCATAACTTAATGTATCGTCACCACCAATCGGTATCAAATACTCAACTCCCAGATATTCCAAATTCTTGACAACTTCCTCGGTAAGGTCATTGATCTCGTTTTTGTATTTGCTCTGGTATTGCAAAGGCACACTGGCTTTGGGAACGTGACTGGGCCTGGTGCGTGAGGTGTGCAGAAACGTACCTCCGGTGCGCCCGGCTTTATTCACAATTTCTTCTGTAAGGATCATGTATTTATCCGAGTTGTCGGCTTTTTTATCCCGAACCAGTTCCATAATGCCGGCCCAGCCTCTTCTTAAACCAATAACCTGGTAACCTTCACGAAGTGCTCTGATCGTAATCGCTCTGATTGCCGGATTCAGGCCAGGTACATCGCCACCACCGGTAAGGATCGCTATAGAACCTTTCTTCTTAGTAGTACTTACCATGAGAAAACTATTAAAAGGTTTAAGAATTTCATTACCAGTAAAGGTAGATA
>CAZLLD010000164.1:0-3973 GCA_964560225.1 uncultured Bacteroidales bacterium | reverse complement strand
GGAGTTTATCGGAGAATTCCCGCACATTCGACAACAGGGTCTTCAGCTTCAGGTTATTCATTTCATGCTCTATTTGTTCCCTGGCCTTGTTTATGGCTTTAATCAGCTCATTTGGGTCAATGGGCTTGACGAGGTAGTCCAGGGCGCTGAATTTAATGGCTTTGATGGCATATTCTTCGAATGCGGTGATGAAGATAACCTTAAAGTCGATTTCATCCAGCCTGCTTAACATTTCAAACGCAGTGCCATCGGGCAGGTTTATATCGGAAAGCACCAGTGCCGGTTTTACGTTGGTTAACAGGGTAACTGCCGATTGCACGCTTGTGGCGGTGCCAATAATTTCCACTGCAGGGCAATGCTGTTCGATGATGCTGCGGATGAAACCCAGCGATTTCTCTTCGTCTTCGATAATGGCAATTTTCAGCATCGGGAATCCTTATTGTTTTCAAAGATAAACAGATTGCCCGCTTAAAAAAGGAATTCTTATGATAAAACATAGTATATTGAGTCACTTTTAGTATCCATCGTGTTTACAATTGGTTGCAATATGAATAAGTTTTTATTGATTGTTTCATTGATCATCTGCGGAAATATAGCATTTGCAGCGGAGACCGACAGTCTGCTGCATGTCCTCCGTAAAGCCGGTGACAAGGAAAAACTGGGTGTTTATGAGGAACTTTGTGTGCTGTATTATTCGATTGACCTGGATTCGGCCGGTTATTTTGCCTTGAGAAAAATGGGATTGGCCGCCAGGCTTAAGGATGTCAGGGAACAGGCCATTGCCGGCAAGCTGCTTGGCAATGTGCATTATTTTAAAGGTGAGTATTCCCTGGCCATTGATCATTACAACCGCGCCCGGGTGCAGGCTGAGAAGGTGAATGATCAGGAAATATTGGCCGGTGTGATGAACAACATGGGCAATGTGTACAGGAACACAGGCGAATACCAGAAAGCTGTTGATAATTACACCAGGGTGCTGGCAATTGATTCGTTGCAGCAAAACCTGGCAGGTATAGGAAGTTCGCTTACCAATATCGGCAACGTGTATCTCGATAAGAGTGAATATGCCACGGCCATTAATTATTACAAAAGGGCACTTGATATTGCCGAAACGTTGAATGATATACCGCGGCATATTTCAGCGCTGAATAACCTCGGTCTTGCTTATCATTGGATATCGGATTTTGAGAAAACATCAAACTGCTACTTTTCGTCGTTGAAAATGGCAGAAAGTGAAGGCGATTACAACAGCATGGTACATATTCTGCTGAATTTGGGAAGTTTGTATCAGGAATGGGGTCAACAGCAAAAAGCGTTGGAATATTACGGCCGGGCCAGACAAATCAGCACTAAAATCAGCGATATGGCCGGACTGGTTAAGGCAACCGAAAACATCGGGATCCTATATAATGAAATGAATATGCCTGATTCGGCATTGGCCAGGTTTGAGGATGTTATTCAACAAGCCAGAAGTCTTGCTGAGCCCAAAACGACGTCTTCCATACTGGCCAATATGGGCAGCTCTTATGAAGAGAAAAAAGAATACAGGCGGGCCAGGGATTTTTACCAGCAAGCCTATGATGTGCGGAAAGTAAATGAAGATCAAGATGATATGGCAAGTTCACTCAACGATCTGGGACGGATTGCTTTTCTGCTTAACGATTATGGAGCCGCGATCAGATATATTAACCAGAGTAATGAACTGGCTGTTTATTCAGCAACCCGCATCAGCAATCACAGGCTGCTGTCAGATGTTTATGCTTCACTGAATAAGCCAATCCTGGCTCTTGAACATTATAAACGATACGCCGAATTACGCGATTCCATTTTCTCTGGAGAAAAACACAAGCAAATTCAGGATCTTCGGACGCAGTATGAAACCGAAAAGAAGGAGCAACAAATTGCAACGTTGTCGGCAGAGAAGGAAATTGAAATACTGAAAAACAGGAATTCGCGGTATTTTATTACCGGTCTGGTGTTCTTTGTAGTGGTGCTGGTTACGGTAGGATTATTATTGTATCGCAATGCGCGGGTTGAAAGTCTTCGGAGGCAGATTGAGCTGGAACAGCGTTTGCTCAGGGTTCAGATGAATCCGCATTTTATTTTTAATGCCATTTCATGCATCCAGGAATATATCATGTTGAAGACTCCTTTTGAAGCCAGTTCTTACCTGGCTGATTTTGCCAAGCTTATGCGATCGATATTGAATAATTCAACCCGGGAATATATCTCACTGGTGGATGAGGTTGAAACCCTGGAGCATTACCTGAAACTTCAGCAGTTGCGTTTTCCCGACAAACTGAAATATACCGTGAGTGTGGATGAAGGTATCGACGATGAAGAGCTGTTCATACCACCTATGTTAGCCCAGCCATTCTTAGAAAATGCCGTTAACCATGGGATTGCCAAAAGAGAACAGGGCGCAGGTGAAATCAGGGTTGCATTTACACAAACCGGCGAAAACCTGGTGTTAACGGTAACCGATAACGGGGTAGGTATACAGCAATCCGAGCAAAAAAACGGTCATGTTTCAATGGCTACCCAAATTACCAACAGCCGTATAGCAAACCTGAAAAAGGCAGGCCGGAAGGGGGTGGAATTTTCCATTACCAACCTGGCCGATCTGTCCGATGGTATTTCGGGGGTGAAAGTGGTTTTTCAGCTGCCGCTGGTGTATGGTGAGTCGCTCAAATTGTTATAGCCGTTGGAAGTGGGTAACCATTCCATTGGAATATTCAACGGTTATCAGTGCATAAGGGTTTGCAGCAATGCTAACAGCGAATCTGTATCAGGCACGTTGTACCGGGCAAATGACGGACTCAAACCAACCCGGATGGTATAACCGAAATCGGGGATGGCCTGAAACAGGAATTCGTCGGTTTTGTCGTCGCCGGCTGCCAGTATGAAATCGTAATATTCTTTGGCGATCAGCGCTGCGGCAGCTTGCCCTTTATCGTATTTCCCGCTTTTTACTTCGAGTACCTTATGGCCTTCGAGAATTTCGAAATCGGTTTTATGCCGGATGATCTCGGCCAGGTCGTCGCGCAGCTCATTCAGGCGCAACTGGGCAAAATCCATGTCGGCGTTGCGGTAATGCCAGGCGAGGCTGCCGGTTTTTTCTTCGATAAAGGTGCCGTTACAACGGTCGACATATTCCTTTAAAATGGGCATCACTGTTTCTTTCCATTGGGCATCTGCGCTGATGGTTGATTCCCATTCCTCACCTGCTTTCCGGATGAAATAACCATGTTCAGCAACCAGGGTAACCGGCACATCGTTGAACTGCTTCTCAAGAAATTCCTTGCCCCTGCCGCTGATGATGACAATGTGGTTTTTCGGATCGCTGGTGAGTTTTCTCACGATTTTTAGTGTGTTGTCATCAATCACAGCCAGTTCGGGGTATTTGGCAAAGGCAACCAGGGTGCCGTCATAATCGAGAAAGAGAATCCTGCGTCCGGCTTCATTATAGGCTGCAGTAAGTTTGGCAGTAATGGCAGGGTTTACAAATTTAACACGCATAATTTCCTGTTGACTTTTAATTTCATAGGTTTGATTGAAAAAGTCGTGAGCCCAGGTAAAAACATTGTAACTGGCTATCCGGTTTTGCATTCTTTCAACCCGTGTTTGTTTTTCCTGGGAACTCATCTCCAATGCTGCCAGTATGGCTTCTGCAATTTCATTGTTGTCGGCAGGGTTGATAGTAAGGGCTTCATTGAGTTCGGCAGCAGCACCGGCCATCTCGCTCAGAATAAGGGCACCCTTGTTTTCGAGCTGACAGGCGATAAACTCTTTGGCAACCAGGTTCATGCCGTCACGTAACGGGGTTATCAGTCCCACATCGCTGCAATCGTACAAGGCAATAAGCTCATTGAACGTAAGCGATTTGTACTGGTATATGATGGGTCGCCATGAAAGTGTGCTGTATTTACCGTTAATACGGCCCACTGCCGATTCGATCTCCTTCTTCATCTCC
>CAZLLD010000163.1:0-3984 GCA_964560225.1 uncultured Bacteroidales bacterium | reverse complement strand
CTATGGTTAAATCAAACTTAGCAGTCTTTTTTTTCTCTGCAATATAGTAAGCTGGGTGCTGGGTTCTGGGTGCTGGGTTCTGGGTACTAGGTTCTGGGTGCTGGGTGTTGGTTATTCGGTGTTCCTTGTTCGGTGTTCGATGTTTGTTTATTTGATAAGGTGTTTGATAGGGTTTGATAGGGTTTGATATAGTTTCAAACATAATCAAACTTCCTCTTCAAACTTCCCCTTCAAACGCGAAGCCTCAAACGCGAAGCCTCAAACTTCCCCTTCAAACGCGAAGCCTCAAACGCGAAGCCTCAAACTTCCCCTTCAAACGCGAAGCTTCAAACGGCAAAGCCTCGGCAGCACCGAATACATTCTCTAATCCCAATATGGACTAAAATATCCTCTTTTAATAACCTCATTATTGCTATTATTCCAGATTCGGTAATCGAACCAGCCATAACATGAAATCTCCATATGCTTCAGCTCTGATCTCACCCAACCCGATGGGTATAGATCCTTATAATCATCTTCGTGTAAATCCACAGGGCCCAAGGAAACAGCGGAAGGGTTGTTGTAGCCTATTATGGCAACATATTTCTGCTGATTCATGGGATTTGGGTAAACCATGTAAAACCCTAAATTTTCTCCGCTTGTTTTGGTCTTATTTATCGTAATGCCATCTTTAGCGATCACGAGAGGCAGGGCATTTTTTATTTTCCTGATAATGACATTTGAATTGGCATTTCCCAATAAAACCAGGTTTGAGCTGTATATATCATTTGATGTGATCTCCGTATCATATTTTACATTGCAATCGTTCCAATATTTATATTTCCACATGGTCTGAAGCGAATCGCCCAAAGCTTTTATCTTTATATTTTCTTCGGGCGAACCTGACTTTCCGATAACAATTATAAACCTGTGCAAAAAAGCATCGGTGAAAGGTCCTTCTATTTGTACAGTTTTGGCAATGCCTTGCCCAGCTGTTGTATTTCCAAATTTAAGTTCGTTCATAGTAGGTTTTCCCGAAAATATCACTTTATCATTTTCAATAACAGTAAGGTTTTTGTTTCTGTCATAAGGCAGTTTATCAGTTTGTATTGAAAAAGCAGCAACATTATCCGATACAATATTCACTTCGTTATTTTCATTTATCTCAGCATCAATAGTGCCTTTACCGGAATTTGAGAACTGCAGTATTTTCAGCCAGTATGCTTTGCCTGCTTTTAATTGCGATGCAGATAAGGAAATTTTACGAGGGTTGTCAATCTTCTTATGTTTTAAAAGAGATTTTATAAGAGCATCAGAATATTGAGTCCAATAATACTGGTCAATCACATCATCAAGCTTGATAAAATCAAGATTGGAGAGTCCGTTCATTTTGTAAGTTTCTTCGAATTGCTCACTGGCAGCAATAGAAACATGTCCGTCGAGTTTGCTGTGTATAACAGTTATGGGTACGTTTCTTAGATTTTTTAAATACTGCATGGGTTCACCCCGGGCAATCCATTCGTTTTTACTGCTATAACCATAAGATTCGGTATAACTTGGAGAGATAAAACCCAATGCTGCAGGCACATCCGGATATTTAACAGCCAATTTAAGCGCCTTGTGTGCAGCTTCACATGATCCTATAAAGTATAACTGATCTGTTTTTATTTTGTAATCCTTTCTTACAGCGTTAAGAACCTCAAAAAAATCGGTTTCTTCAATACCGTTAAAAGTAGGCACCCCAACCTCTCTAAAGAAAGGTTCAACAGCAATGACGTTGTTCTGATCAGCAACCTGCTGCATGTTTTCTATGAGTTGCATATCCGCTACACGCATACTTGCGAGGTAATGATAATTGTAGGTTACTTTAAAAGGTATCAAAAATACTAAAGGATATGATTTGTCTGCTCTGAAATTTTCGGGAACATGGGCGATGTAATATTGAGGCTGATTATCAATTTCTGAAATATAAGTTCTTATATGCAATCCGGGCACATTTACCAAAGTGTGTTTCGGATTATCGTCAATAATTGAGGATATATCGCTTAACAAGTATATAATTTTCTTCTGCCATGACTGTTTCTCTGCAAAATTAGAGCCCCTGTTTTCAGGCTTCATCAGGTGTTTAAATCTGAAAATATTCGCATTTAAATCGTTATTGTCATTCAGCGAAAGGTTGTTTTTCCTTCTTTTTAGTAATTCTTCAATTTTTGCAGCGGCATTTCCTTTATAAAAAAACTGATCTAACGTATCGTTGTTAAATACTAACCTGGCCTGGTAAAGTCCGTCCTGTAAAAATGAAATGTCTTTTTTCCAATCCTTTTGTATATCGACCGGATTGCTGAGAATTTCTTTTTGTTTCTGTCAGTTATTGAAAAACTGTATTTATTACAAGGTAAGGAAGTATTGGCTTCGAGGTAACCTGATGAATCGATGATGCTTTGTTTAAGAAAGTTTCGGTTATTCAGCAAGGCAACTATTTTCTGATGCCTTTTAAAACCATAGTTACTTTCTTTTTCAATTCGTGAATACATGAGCCAATCGCCCGAGCTGTTATAAACTTTAACCAATAAAAAGTTATCGCCTTTTTTAAGTGTAACCGGAATGTAGTGTTCATAGGCAAAAACCGACACATCTTTATCATAATTCAGAACCAGTTTGTTGTTGAGCCAAACTTTAGCACCGTTGTCACTCGAAAAATTCAAACGCAGATTTTCTTCCTTGTCGGTTTGTATGATACATCCCATATAGGCATTCGCATTGATCACATCTTTTGAACCAAACACCAGGTTAACGGCCATAACCGGTTTGTCATTGGCCCCGGTAATGCTTCTAAATTGCGAATCGAGAGAGCTGGGCTTCTTAGCATTATAAGGAACGATATTCAGGAACTCTTTTATACTAATTGTATTTTCATCATATTCAAATACATTCAAATTATCAATATTCAGGTTGTTTCCCTGTTCAGTAAACATGAATGGTCCCACAACATGCCAGTTTTTCAGAATCAATAAGCTGTCGTTTGAATTGAAAAAGTTGATTGGTTTTGGATTGTGATTTTTACAGCCACACAGAACTACCAATAAAATGAAAATAGATTTTTGGAAGGGCTTTGTCATGACAATTATTATTATGAATGGTATAAGGTTTCATTAACGAGTTGGAATACGAAGATAAAAAAAACAGATGAAGTTTGATAAGGTTTGATAAGGTTTGATAAGGTTTGATAAGATTTGATAAGGTTTGATAAGGTTTGATATAGTTTGAAATGTTAATTACTCTTCTTCAAACGGCGAAGCTTCAAACTTCTTCTTCAAACACTATCAAACTTTCTTTTCAAATGGCGCAGCCTCAAACTTCTTCTTCAAACGGCGAAGCCTCAAACGCGAAGCTTCAAACATTCCGAAACGTATTTCTTATTTAGATTGAGTATAAATTATGGGGGGTAGTTAATTACAAAAGTATTTTTTATTTTTGATTAACCGCTTCTGAAAAGGTGAAGTAAGTTATGTTGGCAGAGGTTTTTGTGGAAAGGGTTTTAAGTTAGATAGATTGATTTCAGGAGAAGGGTTAAGCGTTTAGGCATTTAAAACTAATAATTGCTTCTATGAGGCAGGTAATGATGTTATCTGTTAAAAAACTTTTAGCCGTTTATTTACCGGCGCTTCTTATCGCGTTGCTATTTGTCACACCGTTTATTGTTTCCGATGAGTTATATAATGGTGTGATAATAGCCAAGGAGTTCTGGTTTTTTGGTGTTGTAGCTGCCATGCTTTTGTATTCAGGCATTCGACTTTTATTTAAAAAGGACGGTATTCAAATTAGCCTGAATATTACCGATATATTATTGCTAGCGTTTTATTTGTGGTGTTTTATTCGAGCCATTTTTACACCTTATACTCCTTTTTATCATAACCACAAACTGCAGGTATTAACGGGGATGATGGTAGTGTACTTTTTTGTGAAAAACACAATCAAAAATGAAAGAAATGAAGAAAATGAAAA
>CAZLLD010000162.1:0-4023 GCA_964560225.1 uncultured Bacteroidales bacterium | reverse complement strand
AGGCATTAACCTTTCCCGGTGGACAAGGACCCAACCTGATTGTTGACGACGGAGGAGATGCTACCCTGCTCATTCATCTGGGATACAAGGCTGAAAACGATGCCAAAGTCCTCGATAAAAAACCTGAAAGCCACGAAGAGGAAGTCATTCTTCAGCTTTTGAAAAAAGTACTGAAAGAAGACAACGGAAAATGGCACCGCTTTGTGAAAACCTGGAAGGGTGTTTCCGAGGAAACCACCACAGGTGTTCACCGCCTCTACCAGATGATGGAAAAGGGAGAATTGCTCATACCTGCAATTAATGTAAACGATTCAGTTACCAAGAGCAAATTCGACAACCTGTACGGCTGCCGCGAATCACTGGCCGACGGAATCAAACGTGCCACCGACGTGATGATCGCCGGTAAAGTGGTTGTGGTGTTGGGATATGGCGATGTGGGAAAAGGCTGTGCCCGTTCCATGAGAGCTTACGGAGCCCGCGTATTGGTAACAGAAATTGATCCTATTTGTGCCCTTCAGGCTGCCATGGAAGGCTTTGAAATAACCACCATGGAAGAAGCGGTAAAGGAAGGCAACATCTTTGTCACCACCACCGGAAACCGCGATGTGATTACCATCGAGCATATGGCCCAAATGAAAGACCAGGCCATTGTGTGCAATATAGGCCATTTCGACAATGAAATCCAGGTCAGCAAATTGGTTTCCTACCCTGGTGTCAAACATCTGAATATCAAACCGCAGGTGGACAAGTATACCTTCCCGAAAGGCAATTCAATATTCTTGCTTGCCGAAGGCCGGTTGGTTAACCTGGGTTGCGCCACGGGCCATCCCTCATTTGTGATGAGCAATTCTTTTTCAAACCAGACACTGGCTCAAATTGACCTCTGGAAGAACAACTATGAAGTTGGTGTTTACCGCCTGTCGAAAAAACTCGATGAAGAGGTTGCCCGGCTTCACCTGGAACAATTGGGTGTTAAGCTTACCAAAATGAGCCAGCACCAGGCCGATTATATCGGCGTTCCTGTTGACGGACCTTATAAGCCGGAGCATTATAGGTACTAGAACCAAGAGCCAAGAGTCAAGAGTCAAGACTTGCCTGCGTTCTTCCTGACAGACAAGCGGGGAGCAACAGCGCAGGCAGGGCTGACGACTTATAGCATTCCCATGAAGATTGATCAACATACAAAAATCGGCTGGATCGGAACCGGCGTGATGGGGAAATCCATGTTCGGGCATTTGCTCGACAGAGGTTACAAAGGATTTGTATATACCCGCACCCGCGAAAAGGCTTCTTCGGCTATTGATAAAGGCGCCGTTTGGTGCAACTCCCCCGCCGATGTAGCAAAAAATGCAGATGTGATATTCACCATGGTGGGCTTCCCGGCCGATGTGCGTGAAGTATACCTGGCACCCGGTGCGCTTATCGACTCGGCAAAACCGGGAACTATACTGGTTGACATGACCACCACCAGTCCGTCACTTGCCATTGAAATCTACCAGAAAGCCATGGCTAAAGGCGTGTTCACCCTGGACACACCTGTTTCCGGAGGCGATGTGGGCGCCCGGAATGCCACACTTTCCATCATGGCAGGTGGCAATGAAGCAATTTTTAACGCAGTAATGCCGCTATTTGGCATCATGGGGAAAAAAGCAGTTTACCAGGGCAAAGCAGGATCGGGCCAGCATGCCAAAATGTGCAACCAGATACAAATTGCAGGCACCATGATTGGCATGTGCGAATGCCTGTTGTATGGCTATAAAGCCGGACTTGACCCGGGAACCATGCTCAGTTCCATATCGGGCGGAGCAGCCGCCTGCTGGTCGCTCGACAACCTGGCGCCGCGCATCCTGAAACACAATTTTGAACCGGGCTTTTTTGTAGAACATTTCATTAAAGATTTGGGCATCGCACTTGAAGAAGCACGCCGGATGGGAATCTCATTACCCGGACTGGCTTTGGCACACCAGTTATACCAATCAGTTGCAGAACTTGGTTATGGCAGAAAGGGCACACAGGCACTGATGCTGGCATTGGAACATATTTCAAGTAGCAAATAAAAATTACTCTATCAGTATAATTGCGATTCTGTTCATTTCAGCTGGATTTTCTGCCACTACGTTAATTTCAATTCCAACATTTTTTGCAGTCCGGTATACATCAACAGCAAAACTTTCCGGACTGGGCCTGGATCTTTTTTTATCCTTGCAGTCAAACCGGTTACCTGAACATTCTTTACATAGTGAACAGCAGGTCTGGTTTAATAAAAAAGTCTTCTGATACCCCATCAGGAAGATCTCCCTTTCCAGATCAAGTAATTTACCGGTCATTTCTGCTGACCAGTCGGATGGATAAGCATCCTTATCGGCGAATTTCCTCAGGCTAATGAGCAGTCCCCTGCTGTATTCCTTGAAGAAGCTTTCACAATCACTTACCGATGGCGTATTTGGCGGACAAGTACCCAACCCGTAATCGGAACAACCGAAAATGCATTTTACACGCACCCATTGGGCAACGATTATTTCCTTGGGATTAATCCATTTGTAATCCTTTAATCCAAGTTGTGCCAGAGAGGATTCGATTTTTTCTTTGTTTGTCATTCGATAAAGATTTTTGGTACGATTGGTAAAGCGAAAACAAGGTAATAAAAAAGAGAAGAATAAAGGATGATTATCATTTGCAATAATCACAAGCTCCGGAATGAATGCCGGGAATTTTTATGATGAATTTATAAGAATTTATGGTTACAATGTAATAGAGGGCTGAAGCCCTGGGGAGGGGAGATGAATGCTTAATCCCCGGCATGAATGCCGGGGTTTTAAGGGTAATTCTCTCTTTTTTGGGGTTTTAACCCCAGATGTTGACCCACAGCAGGAACATACATTAACCATTTTATTGCAGCCTGTCCGAAATCGTACACCCCTTGTCTTGAATCAGAACAGATGTGCGCGCGGTTATTCATTTTGAAATTCATTGTATATTATTGTATATCTGTTTTTTACAGAGTTTGGCACAGTTAATGTAAAACCTATGGCATAACCAGAAAAAAACAAAAAAAATGAAAACACAAATGAACACCAGCAACATGAAGAAAATGACAACCACATTTTTTGCATGTCTTTTGATTTCCTTCAGCACTTATGCCGCAAAGCCACAGAGCGAAATGAACAACGCACTGGCCGGAATTGAAACACTGATGAATCTTACCATGCAGTCGATCCGCTATACCGCTCCCGCAACTGCCGAACAGGAAAGTGTATGTGCTGAAACGGAAAGAATTGAAGAACTTGCCAACCAGCTAGAAGCTTCGTTGAAATACAAGGCAGCAAACTTTGAAGAAGCTGAAGAAGTCGCTGAAGCAATGGAAAGAATTGAAATGCTGGCTGATGTGACAGGTGAATCCATCCGTTACAAAGCACCGGCTGTTGATGAAAGCGAAGCTGTTGAACCGGTTCTGGAAAGAATTGAAATGCTGACTGCTTCCCTGGAATCATCCTTAAAATACAAAGCCCCTGAAACCTCTGATTTCGCAGGGGCTCAAACAGAAACCGAAAGTGTTGCAGCATGGATATTAGCAGACCAACCCAGATAAATCATGAGCTATGAATACTAATCAAGCGTGGGATAAGTTTTAACCTGCTGTTTGCGAAAGGCACAGCAGGTTTTTTTATTTGCATTAACCCTTGATTTCTTTTACAAATTTCATAATGTCGTTATCCAAATCCTTTGAATCCGCCAGCATTTTTACAAATGCACTCCCAATAATGGCTCCGCCTGCATATTGGCATACAGTGGCAAAGCTCTCGTGGGTGGATATGCCAAAACCAACCAGTGACGGATTTTTCAACCTCATTTCCCGGATTCTTTCGAAATAATCCACCTGTTCCGGTGAAAAGCCTTTTTTCATACCCGTTGTTGATGATGACGAAACCATGTAAACAAATCCATTGCTGGCATCGTCAATCATTCGAATGCGTTCAGCACTGGTTTGAGGCGAAATCAGGAAGATGTTGTGCAGACCGTTTT
>CAZLLD010000161.1:0-4104 GCA_964560225.1 uncultured Bacteroidales bacterium | reverse complement strand
CATTAAAAAATCCGGTGGCTAACATGGCAGTCTCCTTTCTTTATTTACAAATTTATACAAGAAGTATTGCAAAAAGTATGATAATTATTATTCATTGGATCAGCGATTTACTGATATTTCTCATGTAGCTGCAAGAGCCAAGAGCCAAGAGCCAAGATAAACAGCTATTAGCCATTGGCCTTTGGCTGTTAGCTTTTGGCTAAAGGCTAAAAGCTAATGGCTAATAGCCGAAGACTGCTGTTGATAAATTGCCGCTTGAATTCAAAAAGTTATGCCGCTGCCGGGTATTATGCGTTAACATATTTGTAATTTTGTAAAAACATTACCCGGCAATGAAAGTGGTTAAGCGCATAAAATTACTCATTGAAAAGGGCAGGCTGATCTGGGACAATTCACGAAATACCCGGATTGGCAGGTTACTCAGAAATAAGTATGTGCTCACCTCATTGGTTTTTCTCTTTTGGCTGTTGCTCTTTGATCAGAATAACCTGGCTGAGCGCCGGAAGAGTAACCGGGAGTATAATCAGCTGTTAGAGGAAAAAGCGTATTATCTGCAGAAAATAGAAGAAGACCGCAAGCGGATCAACGAACTCAAAACCAATACCGAAAACCTCGAGAAATTTGCCCGCGAGCAATACCTGATGAAAAAGGACAATGAGGATATTTTTGTGATTGTGGAGGATTAATCGGGATTTGTAGAGACGCAAGATTTTGCGTCTCTACACCCGTTCCAATTTTCTGAATAATTGCAGCAGTTCCAGGCTGGTAAAATTTTTGTCTTTAACAGCATATCCCTTGACAGAAAGAAAATGCAGGGCTGCCTTCCGCACTTCTGTTTGCGGATAAAAATTGCGTGATGCATAATTCATATACTTGACTACCCGGAAGGCATCGAACCACCGGAAGAACCTCTTGTTGAAGGTGCCTGGTGATCCGCAGTTGGCACTGATTTCCATCACCGATTCTATAACCTCATTCTCATTGAGAAATGCTTGCACCGATGCTGGCCAACGGCTCACCTGTACGTTAAGATCCTTGCGGTCAGCCTTGAAAAGCTGCGGAATGCACGCAAAGAAACCTTTCAGTGCCAGGAAGCATTCAGGTGCATAGGTTGTCATCCCGGGTTCTTCAGTATTCAGGTATCTGCCAATAACGGGACCGGTTCCAAAGGGCACCCGGTTTGAAACCCTGGGTGAAGGAATCACACGGGTGGCGGTGATATCGGTAAAGTTTCCGAGGGGAATGATCTTGTGTAAAAAGTAGAAATCCTCGCCTCCCTTTCTTTTGTTCATGCCCCCCTGGGCTGCATAGGACTCGGCTCTTACACCAAAGCACGAACCCACAGTATGATGGGCATAAGGGAAGCCTGCATGGCGAAGGAACTGGTTTACATAGCGCAGGTGAAGTTCGTAATCGGTAATAGCGGTATAAACCCTTTCATCAAATTCATTACCCTGAACAGGATGTTCGAAATAAATGGTGAATCCTTTAATGTCAGGATGGTTGCGGATCTCTTCATCAATGGCTGTGAAATAGTTGTCATCACACCGGCTGTCGGCGTCAAAGGAAAGAATAAATCCATCCGGCTTGTCAATGAGATTGAAGCGGTGTATGGCTTCGTCCATGCCAATTTTGCGGGCAAGTCCCACGCCTGCATCGCGAGCGGGCAGCGACATTTTTTCCAGTATGTGAAAGTGAAAGGAAGGATCATTGTGCAATGAAATCCATTCTGACGTTTTCTCAAGAGATTGCCTGTTGGAAAGCAATACATCCTCACCGGCGTTTTCCGGCGAGTTGATCACAATAAACACTTCAGCGTGACCGCGAGGCCGTTGGCAATTCCAGAGCGATTCCAGTGCATCTGTGAGACCGGGCTCACAGTATGCCGGAATAACAACAACATAGCTGAGCTGCGCGGAAGGTAAACCGGTAACAACCGGGATAAATCCCTTTTGCTGGTTCAAATACCGGTCGGCAAAGCCCATCGGGATTTTTCCGGTTAGTTTTTCTTTTTGGTACCGGCGTATTTGGTGTTCAAGCCTTCGGTAATGCTGCGGGTAATATCCAGACTGTCGTTGGCATAAAGGATGTTGCCGCCGAATGAAGTTCCCAGTACGTATTTATAGTTGTATTGCGTGCTGTTTTCCTTGAGGTATTCCATGATCGCATTGATCACCTGGCGGTTCATGACTACCTGTTTTTCATTGATTTCGGTAGTAAGGTCCTGTTGCAGCTGCATCAGATCCTGCTGTTTAACATAGAGTTGCTGCTCTATGTTCTGAGCGTCTGAACGGGTGATCAGGCCGCGTTGCATCTTATACTGATAATCGTTCACCTCTTTCTGGTACGATTCCTGCTTTGATTTCAAAGTAGCGTCTGATGAATTGAATTTCGATTCAAGTTCGCCCGACAGGTCTTTGGCCATATCAAAATGGCTGATTACCGAATCGATTTGCACATAAAAAATGTTATTTCCGGCCGTACTTCCGGCTGCCAGGGAAATCTCAGAATTGCTTTTCCGGCCGGCACCGATACCGGTGAAATGAAGGATAAACAATGCAACAACAGCTATTGCAAGCACAATATTCAACAGGAGTGAAAGTCTTTTCATGGTCAGGGTATTTACATTTACTAAATGGGTAGCAAATATAAATTTTTAAAGCAACAATAAAAAAAAAGGAAGAAGATTTGATCTTAAAACTCGGGACAGGGGACCTCACCTTTTTTATCGCGACGTGGGATGGCAAATTTTATGCTCATGGACAATTCATGTGATCCTATCGCCTGTCCAATCAGGTTGGAAATGGTAACGTCATAGCTGTAACCAACATTGAAGTTCTTGGTTTTATAACCAACCAGCAAAATGAAGGCATCTCCACGCTGTGAATTGAATGGTGGAATTCCCCGGTACCACAAACCCAGCACCAAAGGATTCTTAAACCAGTAGACGCCCAGGTCGAGCTGATTATAAGGGCCCTGGTGTTTAAACAGGTACGCCACGGTCATGGTTTCTTCGTCGGGTTTGAGCAGGTGACTCTTTCGCACAATCTCAACACCCCCGAATGCAGCAATTTTTACAGGCACTTCATGTTTGTCAGCGTACAACGAAACATTGGGGGTAAGGATGTGGTCAACCGTAATGCCTCCCCAGATTCTTTTTGAATATACCAGTGCTGAAAGGGCCAGGTCAACATCCCTCACTTTGGTGATGGGAGGAGGTTCCAGAACGGTACTGGGACTGTGCAGCACTTCATCGATAAAAGTCAGCTTATCCCAGGCCAGGCCGTGTTCTCTGTAAGAGAAGTGCAATCCCGGCCGGGCAAAAACTTCCTGTGATATTTTAAAATTGTAGGAGTACTGTGCTCCCACGCTTAATGTGCCCAGATCTCCGGTTCCGGCAACATCTTTGTAAGCAAGCAATCCAAAGCCGCTGTTGAATTTCGGGTAGAAGTAATCATAGGAAAAGCTGTAGGTCATGAAGGTAGACGGCAAAGCCACCCACTGATCGCGCACGTTGGCACAGATCCTGTTCCCCCCTGCTGCCCCTGCAAAAGAAGGCGCCAGGTAAAGCGGGTTCGAATAGAACTGCGAAAACTGTGGATCCTGGGCCGCTGATTTGACTAAACCTATCCAGGCTGTGATAACTAATATGAAAAGCCTGCGTGTCAATTGTTCATGAATAAAGGGTTGTTTTAGGTAATCAATTTTACGATTTTAAAATGGTTTGGTTCTATTCTGCAATTATTATTTGTCAACAATGCCGCCCTCTTCGTATTACCTGATAAACAGAAACCCCGCGAGAACGCGGGGTTTCTGTTTATCAGGGTTGTTTCACCAGCACGGTTAAATTTCCGGCCTTTACAAAAGGCCTGCCATTGGAGAAACGTCCGCTTACCCGCCATACATATACATCCTGCTTAACCGGGGAGCCTTTGATGTGACCATTCCAGCCCTTGCTTACATCATCGCTTTCGTAAATGAGCTCGCCCCAGCGGTTGTATATTTCCAACCTGTATTTTTCAACTCCGTAACTCATCGGTCTGAACACTGCTGCATTGGCTTCATCGGGATTGTAGTATTCATCTTCCGGATCGCCTGGCACAA
>CAZLLD010000160.1:0-4250 GCA_964560225.1 uncultured Bacteroidales bacterium | reverse complement strand
GGTTCTCAATGATGTGCAGGTTATTCTGAAAGTGGTTGATGGCGATGATGTAATTAAAGAACTGGTACCTCACTTCCGGTATTTTTTGTTCGGGAATGGTTTTGGCTTTTAATGATATGCTTTCAAAGTACTGAACAGCATCATAAGCTGCGTAACCGAACAGACCGTTTACCGGCACACCCTCCTGATCTGATGCCTGTTCAAAAGAATTCAGAAATACCCGGAACCTTTCGTTGAAAATATTCTGACCATTAATATTGGTAGTGATTGTTGATCCATCGGGATAGCTTTCAACAGCGACACCGTTATCGGCTTTAAACTCGGCAAGAGGTTTCAGACAAATAAAGGAATAGCTGTTTTCATTTCCATGGTAATCGGAACTCTCCAGCAGCAGGGAATTGGGGAAAACATCCCGAATCCGGAGGTAAATGCTTACCGGTGTGATGGTATCGGCAAGCAGTTTACGGGTTCTGGTTTTGATGTTGAATTTTTTCATATCGGGTTGATTAAAAAGTTACAAAAGAAAAGCGGCCTACCGTGAGAACGATAGGCCGCTGCTATTGATATTTTTGCTTATATACAAAAGGTGTACGGTCTCACGGGTTTATGAGAAACTTATTGTGCCACCACCACCAATTTGTATATACTTTATTCATTTTTGTATATTGTTACAGGTACAAATATATAACTGTTTTTAAAAAAAACAAATCATCAGGCTGCTTTTAATCGGTGCAGGTTAATCTTTTCAATTTTTGATTTGGCAAATTCTGAAGTAATCACTACCTCGCTTTCGCCAGAAGAAGGTTGCTCAAACATCACATCAACCATGATCGCTTCACATATGGAGCGCAGGCCGCGTGCACCCAGTTTAAATTCCACAGCTTTATCCACAACATAATCAAGAGCTGCTTCTTCAAAGGTGAGCTTCACCTCATCCATTTCAAAGAGTTTAATATATTGTTTGATGATTGAGTTTCTGGGTTCAGTAAGAATGGTGCGCAGCGTTTTGCGGTCCAGTGGATGCAAGTATGACAGCACGGGCAACCTGCCGATAATCTCGGGGATCATTCCGAACGCACGCAGATCCTGTGGTGCAATATACTGCATCAGGTTTTCCCGCTCAATGCGGTCGGTCTGCCTTGAAGCATTGTAACCAACCACCTTGGTATTCAACCGTTGTGCTATCTTCCTTTCAATCCCTTCAAATGCGCCACCGCAAATAAACAGGATGTTTCGGGTGTCAACCGGGATCATCTTCTGGTCGGGGTGTTTACGGCCGCCCTGGGGTGGGACGTTCACAACCGATCCTTCGAGGAGTTTCAGCAGTCCCTGTTGTACCCCTTCGCCCGAAACGTCCCGGGTAATTGAAGGATTGTCGCCTTTACGGGCAATTTTATCAATTTCGTCGATAAATACAATTCCCTTTTCAGCAGCCTCGGTATTGTAGTCGGCTACCTGGAGCAACCGTGTCAGGATGCTTTCAATATCCTCGCCCACATAGCCTGCCTCGGTAAGAACGGTTGCATCTACAATAGTAAATGGCACATGAAGCAGCTTCGCAATGGTACGTGCCAGCAACGTCTTACCGGTTCCGGTTTCTCCCACCAGGATGATGTTTGATTTTTCGATTTCCACCTCGTCAGCCTGTTCGCGGTGCGATGGTTGCATCAAACGTTTATAATGATTATAAACGGCAACAGATATGGTTTTCTTGGCGTCTTCCTGGCCAATCACATACAAATCGAGAAATTTCTTGATCTCTTTGGGCTTGATCAGCTTAATCGCGTTGATATCAAAAGGAGCCTTCTTTTTGGTCTCCTCCTGAACGATCTCATAAGCCTGCTCCACGCAGTTATCGCAAATATGTCCCGAGATTCCGGCTATCAGCAGGTTGGTATCCCGTTTATCGCGTCCGCAAAAGGAGCATTTGTCCATTGTACTTGATTTATAATTGAATTAAACGATTTGAATGTGTGCAAAGTTACGAAAAGTCAATGCATGATGCTACTTTTTCTTGGTCCTTTCGAGGATCTCATCAATCATGCCATATTCCAACGCTTCCTTT
The DNA here is from genome assembly GCA_964560225.1 of uncultured Bacteroidales bacterium. Classification (GTDB taxonomy): domain Bacteria; phylum Bacteroidota; class Bacteroidia; order Bacteroidales; family UBA10428; genus UBA5072. The sequence continues at coordinate 2,185 of CAZLLD010000160.1, read as the reverse complement.
GCGGTCATCCAGTAATCCCGGTCTGAGTCTTTTTCCACTTTCTCAAACGGATTGCCGCTGTGTTCGGCAATGATATGATACAATTCAGAACGCAACTTCAGAATTTCCCGGGCAGTGATTTCAATATCGGTGGCCTGGCCCTGCGCACCCCCCATGGGTTGATGAATCATCACACGTGAGTGCTTCAGCGCGGAACGCTTTCCTTTTGTTCCTGCGCAAAGCAGCACGGCTCCCATGGATGCAGCCATACCGGTACAAATGGTTGCCACATCACAGGTTACATATTGCATGGTGTCATAGATGCCTAATCCGGCATGAACAGCACCTCCGGGTGAATTGAAGTATATCTGAATGTCCTTCCCCGGATCCGCTGAATCAAGGTAAAGCAGTTGTGCCTGAATTACATTGGCTACAAAGTCGTCAATGGGCAGCCCCAGGAAAATAATGCGGTCCATCATCAGCCTTGAGAATACATCCATCTGTGCTACGTTGAGCTGACGCTCCTCAATGATGGTGGGTGAAATGTAGCTGCCGGTAACCGATGCATACCGGTGCAGATTCAAACTGCTGATGCCCATGTGCCCGGTGGCGAATTTATTGAAGTCCCTGATCAGGTCCATAATTTTAGAGAATTGATTCTTACTATGATTCTTTATCAAACAACTTGTTAAACTTCTCCAAAGTTACTTCTTTGTTGTCGAGTTTTACTGTTTTCTTGATAAAATCAAACACCAGATCTTCATTCATGCTTTCCACATAGCGGTTGCGCTCTTCTTCACGTGAAAGGCTTTCTTTGGCATATTTTTCAAGCATATCTGCCGGAACTTCTCCAATTCCATAGTACTGAACGAATTGCTGCCTGATGGCTTCCTTGGCATGTTCCAACAGCCCCGGTTCATCAATTTTCAATTCCTGATCGCGAATGGTTTTCCCCTTGATGAGCTGCCATTTCAAATCGGCTGTGAAATGATCAAAGTCCTTGTCGATCTGTTCCTGAGTTACCTTGCCTTCGTTGGCATGAAGCAGCCATCTCTTCAGAAATGCTGAAGGGAGTTCCTGTTTAAATTTACCCAGGTAATATTCCCTGGCATCGAGCCGGAATTTGTAATCGCTGTTGCGGTCAAAAACGGTTTTCAATTCCTGTTCCACTTTCTGGTAGAATTCTTCGTTCGATTTAACACTGTCTTTACCGTAAGCCTTATCAAAAAGCTCCTGGTTGACCTCAGCTTTTTCAAACTTGGATACCGACTTGAGTTTCACATTGAAATCGGCCGAAATTTCACCCAGCTTTGCCTTATCCACTTTTAGCAGAGCTGCGCGGTCGGTTTCATTTTCAAAAGCCTTATTTACGTCAATCACCAGCTGATCACCGGCTTTGAGCCCTTTGAATTTATTTTTTATTTTCTCGTCTTTTACAAACTCAAGTGAAATGGAAGCATCTTCCACCTTCACTCCGTTTTCAACAGGATTTCCGTTGGCGTCAACCTCTTCCAGGTCGGCCTTAACCATCTCGTTTTCAGCAACCTGGTCAATCTCTTTGAAGGAACCGTAGCGTGAAGCAATCCGGTCGATCTGTTTGTCAACTTCTTCCTTGTCAACTGTGATGATATAGTTGGGAATCTTATCTTTTTCCGAAATGCTGAAATCCAGATTGGGAGCCAGTCCGATATCGAAAGCAAACTCAAATTCTGTATCATTATCCCAATCAATCTGAACAGGTTTTTCGAGGTTTGGCAACGGCTCGCCCAAAATATTGAGTTTTTCATCAACCAGGTACTTGCTCAACGATTCAGCCAACACTTTATTGATTTCTTCTGCCAGCACCGGTTTCCGGTACATTTTATTCACGAGGCCCTGGGGTACTTTCCCGGGTCTGAACCCGTCAAAACGGGCTTTACGTCTGTAATCCTTAAGGATATTGGAAACCCGTTCCTCGTAATCCAATTTTTCAATGGTAACTGTCACTACTGCATTTAATTCGTCAATGCTGTCTTTCTTGATATTCATCCGTTTCGTATTTATATTAATCTTTCCTTCCCTGTTCATCAATGGGCCATACTATCTGGTACTGTTTCAGTGAACAGCTGAACCCGGAACTTCCGGTCAGCTATTATTTGAAAATAACTCTTCGTGCGGATGAAGGGACTTCCCGCCTCATTCCGGCGGGATAAACTTCTCGTCCCTT
>CAZLLD010000159.1:0-4321 GCA_964560225.1 uncultured Bacteroidales bacterium | reverse complement strand
GGCCCCCGCCAGCGGGGGACATCGATTCGTTCAGCCTTAATTGCAATATTAATGAAGTCACCATGTACAAATGAGAGAATATCAACAATATGCATCCTAAAGTTGACAGCTATGTTCAGGATTCTACGCTCAGCATAGAGATGAGTTTAGAAAGTGCGCTATCCCCTGCTGGCGGGGGCTGGGGGTGGATTTTGGCATGCTACTAATACTTAATATAAATAAATTTTTGGATATTAAGTTAACAAGAAAACTAGATGAATTCATGCAAGTCCACCCCCTGGCCCCCGCCAGCGGGGGATATCGATTCGTTCAGCCTAATTGCAATAATATTGAAGTAAGCATGTACAAATGAAAGAATATTAACAATATGCATCCTTAGCTTGATGGCTTTGGCTTTGACTGAACCGAACGGAGACTGCACTCAGCATAGAAAAAAAAGCGCAGTCAGGAGACTACGCTTAGCATTCAGATACATGCCATGGCATGTACCTATTACACCTTGTTATTTTTCCACAATATTTTTATAATGTTCAAACCGTTCCATTACTTCCGAAACGTATTTGAATGTTTCGGTTCCCCTGCAGTAGCCGAACCTGACAACAGGATCATTATAAAAACGGGGATCAGCTTTTGAAAGGAGGAACCGGTCCACATTGTTGTCCCAAACATCGGGATCAGCTCCATTTTTCTTTGCCAAGTTTCGGGCGTCGATAATATGTCCGGGGCCAATATTATAGGCTGCCAATACGAACTTGGTTCGTTCTTCACGATCGGGGACATCCTTGAAAAGTTTATCAAGCCACACGATAAACTCACTGCCCGCACGGATCTGCTCACGGGGTGAAGAAACCGTATCCACACCAAAACGTTTCGCAGTAGCGGGCATTAATTGCATGATTCCCCATGCACCGGCCCATGAAGTGAGGTTGTTCTTGAACCTGGATTCCTGGTATACCAGGGAAGCCATCAATCGCCAATCCCAACCCAGTTTTTCACTGTATTGCTTTAAGTAGTCGTCATAGGGAGATATCTTGCCTGTATTGATCGCATAGAAGTCACTTTCAACCATGGAAACAGATTTACTGCTTTCATAGTATTTGGCATATAAAGTTTTGTATTTGGGTGTCTGAACGAAACCGGAGATCCAATCGTTCAGTTCGTCCAAAAGTGACGAAGAGCCTTTGCGGACGGCCCATGCCAGGTCCTGTTGCAGGCTCACGGCAGTGGATATGTCCACATCCGGATAATACCTGGCATTCACCTTAGCCACTACCTCATCACAAACCGTAAAGGGGATCTCACCTTCAGAAACCAGGGCAAACAATTGTTCGGGGCTTTCGTCCACTTCAATAATGTTGATATCGCCGCCAATTTCTTCCGAAAGGTTCCTGAGCCTTGAAACTGCAGAGGATCCGCGCATTACATAGATCGTCTGACCTTTCAGTCGCAACGGATTGGTGATGAGAAATGCCTCCAGATTCCTGGTTTTCATTTGTCTCCAGTTTTCGGGCTTGCGCTGAACCAGAACCTGGTGTGTTTGAAGGAGGGGTTCCGTAAAATCAACCAGCTCCATGCGATCCTTGGTTACTGTAAGATTTTGTGCGATCAGGTCAGCTTCTCCTGTACTTAACAAGTCAAAGCTTTCCATAAGACTTCTGCTGACACGGACTTCCAGCCTGACCGAAAGATGGTTTGCCAGTTGCTGCAGCATTTCATACTGGAAACCCATGGGTTGGCCCCTGTAGATAAAGTAATCAATCGAGCTGTAGTCGGTGAGCACCGTGATCTTGCCCTTTTCCTTAATGCTTTCAAGGCCCTGTTCCACATCTGCTTTTTCAACCTTCCGGTTATGAAAGGTGCAGGAGTTGACAAGGACGATAAGCGAAATAAAATATACAATCTTTCTGATCATAATTATCATAAAATTAGTGAGAAAAAAAATGGAGAACAGGCGACGCTCCTTACAATTTATCCCCCTGATATTAACAATCTTAATCGTAGAAAGTCCAGGATAATCCGAACTTCAGGTCGCGCCTGTTTCTTGGGTAATGTAATACTGAGAAGTAATTTTGGTCAATCCATCCGGAATTTACGTGTTCCATTTTCACAAAGAACTTGAATCTTTTAAGCTGAAGGTTTAAAAAGACGTCAAAATATGGATAGTTACCGATTTTTTTCATTGTTTGCCTATGGAACGAGGTCAGAGAAGGCATGTAAGCACTGGCATAATATTTTGTATTATAAAACAGGTCAAATCCTAACATAGCTAACAATTTTCCTCCCGTTGACCTGAAGTGAAACAGGTGTTTCAGGTAGGTTGAGTTATTAAATGTAATTTCAGGCAGATCCAGCACATTTCTGTTTTCACTTTTTTGATAAATCAGTTTGCTCCGGCTTGTTATTTTCCAAACATCAAACTGTTTGGTCAGACCCAATGCAAAAACCGACAGTGCATTTCGATAAAGAGTCGGAGTTGCCTTCTCATTCATATAAATCACGCTGCTAAATAAGTAATAATCCCCCTGAATGTCAAATTTCTTTGATGAGATGGCGAGGTTTGTTGACAAATGGTTCCTATTTGTTTTTTTAAAATTACCAACCCATAAGAAGTTGTTTGAAAAATAATGAGTATACAGGTAATCAGGTGTTTTCAACTCATTTTCAATTTTTGTCCAAAAGGTCATTGGCATATTCAGTTTACCCAGTATGATTTTCATGTCAGCAGCCAGGAGAAAGTCACCTGATCTGTAGCCAGAAACAAAATAGCGACCATAAAGGTTCATTTCAACCCGGTTTGCAAAAAGCTTGGTGAATCCGCTTGAAAGGTAGGAATTGTACATCCGGCTGCTGTACGTCAATCCCTGGGGCCGGTAATGTTCAGTAATGAACCAGAACTTCTCAATAGAGTCATTCACAGCGCTATCGGGTTGTACCGACATGGAATAACTGAGCATTTCATAGGAATAATCAATAAAGTAATGGTTGTTTTTGCGTCCCTGAAATTGCAGTCGAGCTGAATTAGACACTTTCCAATAAACCATGGAATCATTGGTTGTTCGGCTGGTGAAGAGGGGTTCAGTAGGATACAGGTGGCTTTCAACTCCTACCCATGGGTTCTTGTCGGTAAACAACCGGCTGGTTCTGTCCAGGCTCAGGATGTAGATGAGTTTTGGAAAGAATATCCGGATTTTTCTGCGAGTGGAAGCTGTATCTGTTTTTGTACCGGAACTTCTGAATGACACTTCCTGAACACTGAGGATATTCAGGTTTTTCACATCAGTGGCTACATCAGGATAATGGCTTGGTGCATTATCATAACCGCCGAATATGGTTGGAATATCTTTTGTTTTTGCAAAGGTAGTATCTGTTACCAGGGAGTCATTTGCAATGCCACCGTTTTCATCAGCAATAATACGGTTGTAGTAAACGCTGATATGATAGGCGTAATTTTTATTGGAGAGGCTGCTAAAGAAGCCGATTGCGTTGTTTTTTACTTTCTGGAAGTTGTATTGGCCTAAAGAGCCCAGCGTACGGTAGCGGATTCCAAAATTAAGTGTTTTGGTCAGGTTTTGGGAATGCAGCACGTCGAGCATTTCTTCCTTGGTCTGGTTGGAGCCGCCCTTGATGTAGAACAGCTGGGTAAAAGGTTTCCGGGTATTTACGTAATGTGTATTATTGAACCGGAACATAAAGGGGTAGAAGTTGTTAACCAGGGTAAATTCCTGGTTGGCGTCACGTTCCGTAAAAATCAGGGATTGAGCAGGGAGGCTGATGTTTCCCAGGGTTTCAACGCCGGAAAAACAGATAAAGGCAGGGTTGTACTTTTGAAAGTTGTCAAGAGCCGTATCCACATCAACTCTAATCCTATTGGCTAATGATTCATCGAGCTTCCAGGAATAAACCACCACGTTGGTATCTATTTGAGCGATAACCTGGATCAGGTGGCAGAAAAAGAATGCAAAAGCCAGCAGTGTTTTTCTCATGCCGGAAGAATAGATTTAATTTCGGGGGTAAGATAGCGCAATCCGGTCAGAATTAAAAGCAGGAAGGCGCTGCCCGGGATAAAAAAAAATCCCGGTTTCAAAAAGATGAAACCGGGATTGAAGTTCGGCGACGACCTACTCTCCCACGAATGCAGTACCATCGGCGCGAGCGGGTTTAACTTCTCTGTTCGGAATGGGAAGAGGTGGGACCCCGCTGCTATAGTCACCTAAAGTCAGTTCCCTTTGCCAAAGGCTTGGGGATAATACTTTACATGCCGGAATATTGTATATTAAGCTGTTAACAAGAAAGCTACGGGTAATTAGTACTGCTCGGCTTT
>CAZLLD010000158.1:0-4321 GCA_964560225.1 uncultured Bacteroidales bacterium | reverse complement strand
TTGTTTCAACATGAAGTAATAATAATTGTATTTTTGAAACGTTCATTAACTCATATTATTTCGCGGCATCCGAACTTTTTCATATTCATTGCAGTAAGAGCAGTTATGATCAGGTACAGCATTATCATTGGGTTACTTCTATTCCCCTTTCTTCGACTCATATCGCAGGAATTCATCGCGAAATCAGGTTTTGTCACTGATGAACCGGCACAGGCTTCTGTGCTGGCTTCAGGAAAATGGTATAAAATAAAGGTATATAAAGACGGAATTTACAAACTCACCTTCGAAGACATATCCAACATGGGATTCTCAGATCCATCCGCAATAAGGGTCTTCGGTAACGGAGGCAAAATGGTCCCCTTGATGAATTCCGAACCGCGTTACGATGACCTCATTGAGAACAGTATATATATGAACAAGGGATCAGACGGCATATTCAATGCCGGTGATTTTATATTGTTTTACGGAAAAGGCCCGGTTTCCTGGAGCTATAATAATCTTGCCTCCACATACGAACAACAAGTCAATCTTTTCAGCAATGCCACCTATTATTTTCTGACCACTGATGCAGGTTCAGGAAAAAAAATCAATGCCAGGTCCCAGATACAAGGCAGTCCACAATTCTTTGTTACGTCATTTGACGATTATGCCTGTTATGAAAAAAATGTATACAACCTGATGAAATCAGGCCGCCAATGGTTCGGCAAAAAGATACACCAGAAGGATTTTGACACAACCTTCAATTTCAGCAATCTGGAAACCACTTCTCCGGTAAAGCTGAAGATTCAGGTTGCCAGCCGGTCATCGAGTCAGAAATATTTTACACTCACCATGAACGACCATGCCGTTGACGTGATCAGCTTGCCGTCAGTTGATCTTGACAACTTCACTGGTATATATGCCACCCAGAAATCAGTTTCTTATACCTTATATGAAAACAACAGCCAACTTAAGCTGAAGCTGACCTATAACAATACCAACGGTAGTGATGAAGGATACCTGGACTATGTAACCATCAATGCGCGAAGAAAAATAAGCATGACCGGAGATATGTTGCTGTTCAGAGACCGTACCCATACCGGGAGCAGCTCTGTTGCTCAATATACTGTTGAAAACTGCAATGAAAATACAGAAATATGGGACATCACAAACCCTTTTGGGATTCGAAAGCTCCCGGTTCAGCGTAATGGAAGCGTGATCACCTTTACCGACAGCACCATTTCTCAAAAAGAATTCCTTGCCCTGAATACCAAAGCTTCATTCGGGAAACCCGAAATTAACAGCATCCTGCCTGACCTGGGTGAAGTTCCTAACCAAAACCTGCATGGTTCTTTACCACACCAAATGATCATTGTGAGCCACCCCATGTTTTTAGAAGCTGCAGACAGCATTGCCGAACTGCACAGGATACAGGATAACATGAGTGTGCTGGTGGTTAACGCACATCATGTTTATAACGAATTCTCATCAGGCATAGCCGATATTGGTGCCATACGCGATTTTGCAAGGATGATCTATAACCGGTCAACAGGTGAAACCGACAGGCTGAAGTATTTGTTGTTACTGGGAGATGGTTCCTACAATAACATGACAGGCATATCGGGCAATTCAAATTTCATTCCCACATACCAATCGGAGAATTCCCTGGATGCAAGTCTTTCTTATGTGTCGGATGATTTTTACGGATTCCTGGAAGCCGGAGAAGGGGGCTCTGAAAGCATGGGCAATTATACGCTGGATATTGGAACAGGAAGACTTCCTGCCAAATCCGCTGAAGAAGCCATGTCGTTATACCATAAGATAAAGCATTATGGCAGCAATACCACCCAAAATGACTGGCGCAATAATATCCTGTTTGTCGGCGATGATGAGGACGGAAACCTCCACATGGCACAAGCCAACGGACTGGCAGATATGCTAGGTTCAAACTTCCCCCGCTTTGCAATCAAAAAGGTTATGCTGGATGCCTATCCTCAGGTTTCCTCCTCTTCAGGGGCAACCTATCCGGAGGCCAGCCGAATCATCCTGAATCATATCAGGAAAGGCTTGCTGATTTTTAATTACACGGGGCACGGAAGCGAATCAGGACTGGCTCATGAGCATATCCTGATGGCAGATGATTTGAGAAATCTTGACAATACAAACAACCTTCCGCTGTTTGTAACTGCCACCTGCGAGTTCAGCCGTTTTGACGATCTGAAGGATGTTGACGGATCATTTTATGAAAATACCTCAGCGGGAGAAATATCACTGATTAATCCCGTGGGGGGCAGCATCGCACTGATATCAACCACAAGAATTGTATATTCAACCGACAACCACACACTCAACACCTTACTCTATGACATGATTTTTGAGAAAGACAGCAATGGGAATTACTACAAGCTTGGCGATGTAATGAAAACTACGAAAAACGCCATTGGAAGCAACAGAAACAAACTCAATTTCATCCTGCTGGGTGATCCTGCACTGACTTTGGCCATCCCCAAGTATCACATTGTTACGGATTCACTTAACGGCATTTCGGTAAATGAACCCACTGACACCCTGAAAGCTTTTTCAAAGATCAGAATATCCGGCCATATTGCGGATGACACCGGCATTATACTCAACTCATTCAGCGGAACTGTTTATCCTTCCGTGTTCGATAAGAGCAAGAAAATTACCACATTGGCCAACGATTACAATGGCACGCCCATGCAGTTCATGGCACAGGAAGATTTGCTTTATAAAGGAAAGGCAAGCGTGGTAAACGGAAGGTTCTCGTTTGAATTCATGGTGCCTAAGGACATCACTTACAGTTACGGAAATGGAAAAATTGTTTATTATTCAACTAATCAGCAGATTGATGCTGGTGGCAATTTTAACAATTGTGTGATTGGCGGGACAACTGAATCGGTTGTGTCTGATGAGAGGGGACCTGATATTTCGCTGTACCTGAATGATAAATACTTCAACAATGAAGGGATCACCAATACAAACCCTGTTATATATGCACTTATTACTGATGAAAGCGGCATCAATACAATTGGCAATGGAATAGGACACGACATCACCGGAGTGATTGACGAAGATGTCAGCAATCCTGTTATCATGAATGACTATTTTGAGGCAAACCTGGATGATTTTACCTCGGGAATCCTGAAATATCCGATGCAAAATCTTGAAGCGGGTTGGCACTCGCTCCGTATCAAAGTTTGGGATGTCTTCAATAATTCAGGTGAAGAAGTAATTGAGTTCAAGGTAATATCAGACAATAAAATCATTATTGCAAATGCATACAATTTCCCCAATCCTGCCAGTGATTATACCAGTTTCATTTTCGAGCACAACCAGGCAGGAGAAGAATTGAAAGTTCAAATCAGCGTATTTGATATGGCCGGCAAGCTTGTGGCAGGCTTCAATGAAAATCTGATCACATCCGGATTCAATACAAAACTGTCTAAATGGGATCTTACCGATCAAAATGGGAATAAACTCAGGCAGGGCATTTACCCTTACCGGATTACGATAACCGATTCAAATGGCCGGCAGACAAGCAGTCACCAAAAACTTGTTGTGATCAGGCAATAAAGTTCTTAATTATTGGTTATTATTCAGGCTCCCGGAATCATGTTAGTCGTCAGACTTTGAAAAAGCCAGACAGCCCGTATTGACATATAATTTAATTATTATTATAACTTTGTGCCACTAAAATTATTCAGAATAATGACTTTGAAACGATTGACCTTAATTGTCGCTTATTTGACAGGGGTATTGACAAGTCTTTTTGCTCAGGGATCCGGAGGAATAACCAAAGACTTACTGGGCAGTGAATTGAATTCTATTCAAACAACCGTTCCCTTTACCACCATTTCACCTGATTCAAGGGGTGGTGCTATGGGCGACCTGGGAGTAGCCACTTCACCTGATGTGAATTCACAGCACTGGAATGCTGCCAAATATATTTTCAACAAGGATAAGGCAGGAGTATCACTTACTTACACGCCCTGGTTAAGAAACCTGGTAAACGACATCAATCTGGCTTACCTTTCAGCTTTTTATCGTTTTGACGAAAGACAGGCTATCAGCGGATCGCTGAAGTACTTCTCCATGGGAGAAATCATTTTCAGGGATATGGACGGAGTTAAAACAGGAGATTATACCCCAAATGAGTTTGCAATTGATTTGGGTTACTCCAGGTTGCTTTCGGAATACCTGTCTGCTGCACTCGTGTTGCGATTTATCCGCAGCGATATAACCGGTGGCGGTAGGGTTGACGGACAACAATACAATGCGGGTTATTCCTATGCTGCTGACCTGGGTTTGTATTACCAGCGCC
>CAZLLD010000157.1:0-4370 GCA_964560225.1 uncultured Bacteroidales bacterium | reverse complement strand
TCATGGAAAGCGACTCACACAATTCACCCACTTCGTCTTTCTGATTGATATCCAGTTTTACAGAAAGATCACCTTTGGCAATTGCCTTGGAGAAAGCCACACTTTTCTGCAAGGGAATTCTGATAGCCCTGATAATAATAATTTCGAAAATTATGGCTAAAATAATGCCCAAAACTATGAGGATAGCAGCAATAGCCATTGACCTTACCGCCAGCTCCTTCAACTGTGTAATAGATTCCTGAATTATTTTCTGGGAATTCGCTTCCAGCTCATTATACATGGAGTTCATTGTGGATACTCCGCCAATGACTTGTTTATGTAATGTATCTATCTCATCAGAATAAATTTTTGCTCCTTCTTTTTTTGTATGAAGACTGGTTTTTAACTCAATAATTCGGAACAACTGCTCACCAGCAATTTGGTTATACGACGAATCAAGTTTGGCTATTAACCTGGATATGTTCGCCTTCTCTTCATTAAAATCACTTCCCCAATCAGTTCCGACAGCCATATCATTTGCATCAGTCATAACCTTTTTAAAATTTTCTTTGTTTGTGAGGTGGTTATCCTGCCATTGCTTCAATACATCAAGACTTTTTGAGTCTTTAATCTCCATTAAGTAATAGAGATCTCTGAGAGCCAATGTTCTTGATCCCATATTCATGCAGGTCAGCTGAAATCCCTTTACTTCATCTGTGACCTGCTTTTGAAGGACCCTCAAGGTTCTGTATTCGCTTAATCCTTCAATAAACAATATCAGAATTACAGCCGAAAACCCTAAAATAAGCTTGGCGCTGATCTTTAAATCTTTAAATCTCATATTTTTTGATTTAGTTATGATTTAATTCATCGTGCTAACAAGCTATAACCCAAATTACTGATAATTATACAGGATGAAAAACCAACATATTGTTGAAACCTTAAGTCGTGTTGGTTGAAAGGATATTGTTTTCTTTAGATGTATCTTCTGATTACACCCAAAAAGTCATTTGGTTTTATGGGTTTGGAAAGATAATCCTCAAATCCCGCTGACATAAAATAAGTTCTGTCTTCAGGCCGGGCATAGGCTGTGAGTGCAATTACCACCTGATCCGGCATTTTTTTCTTGATGATTTTGGTTGCCTCAAATCCATCCATCACGGGCATCTTAATGTCCATAAGGATAACATCAAAATGGTCATCTGCAGTTACAAGATTCACGGCCTCCTGCCCGTTTGGTGCCCAGTGCACATCAACTTCCATTTTTCTTAGTACCCTCTCTATGTACATGTAATTGGCCTTTTCGTCTTCAACAACAAGAATACGCTTATTGGTCCACTTTTGAATATCCTTATGAACAATAGATCTGGCTGTTTTAATCTCTTCAACTGTCGTCAGTGAATAAGGAAGTTTTAAATAGAACACCGATCCTTCACCGAAAACCGATTCCACCGAAAGGGATCCTTCCAGTAATTTGGCAAGTGCCCTGGAAATAGCCAATCCAAGACCAGTACCCCGGTATAGCGTATTGTTTGCTGCTTCGCTTTTCCTGAAACGCTCAAATACCTTACCAACATCAGATTCTTTAATACCTATACCTGTATCCCTTACATAAAAAACAAGTTCATTTTGGACTCTTTTAAGGCCCAATTCCACAAAGCCCTTATCCGTAAACTTATAAGCATTGTTCAGCAGGTTTGAAAGAATCTGTTTAATCCTGATCAGGTCACTGCTGATCTTCAGGTTTTGATCGTGCAATTCATTATTCAACTTAATCGTTAGTTCCGGCTTTTTATTCATCAATGAAAATGAAGAATACAAATGATCCAGGAGTTCATTTACTCCAAAAGTTTCCTTTTTAATTGTAAGCTGATTTGCTTCAATCAGGGAGAGATCGAGGATATCATCAATGAGTACCAGCAACACTTCTGAATTGGCGTTGATCACATCGATGAATTCATCTCGCTCTTCTGGCTCCAGATGTTCATCTTTCAACATGTTAGAAAAGCCTACAATGGCGTTCATGGGCGTTCTGATCTCATGGCTCATGTTGGCCAGGAAGGCTGACTTCAGTTTATCTGACTCTTCGGCTTTTTTAATGGCTATTTCCAGTTCCTTTGTTCTCTCCTCAACCAGTTTTTCAAGATTAGTACGGTGCTGTTCAAGCTCAGCATTCTGTTTAAGGATTTCATCACTCATTTGTGAAAGCATTTCATTCTGCGTTGAAATCTCTTCATGTTGTTGAATCAATTCTTCATGTTGTTCTTTTAACGCGATATTGGCACTGTTCAATTCTTTTGTCCTCCCGTTTACAACAGCTTCCAGCAAGGCCTTCTGCCTATGCAGTCGGTAAAATCGGTTGTATAAAAAGTAAATCAGTAACAAAACCACTGTCAGCAGGTCAACCAGCAAAAACCACCAGGTTCGCCAGAATGGCGGTTTGATAATTATCTCAAGTGTGGCTCCGTCTGTGTTCCAAATACCGTGGCTATTGGAAGCAGTCACCTTAAAAACATACTTTCCCGGAGGAAGATTTGGATACAAAGCTGTATTAGTATTTGCCGGTTTTGACCAATCATTGTCAAAGCCTTCAAGCATGTAGGAATACTGGTTGTTAGCAGAATTATTGAAATTCAGTGCAGCAAAACTGAAAAACAAGGTTGATTGTTTGTAATTCAGCCTGATTTGCTTGACATATTCAATTGAGCTGTTAATTAAAGCATTTTCTACTCCAGAAACTACAGGTATATGATTGACACTTAAACCGGTAACAAAAACCGGTGGTATAAAGGGATCATCCTGAATATTAAGTGGATTAAATACAGTGAGACCTTTTGAAGAACCAAAATAAACAAGTCCTTCCTTGCTTAAAATTCCTGATGTGGGACTATGATTCAGGTAGTGGATTCCATCTGTTCTTCCGTAATCTTTAATTGTTTTGGTTTGAGGATCGAAACGGCATACTCCGTTCCTGGTGCCCAGCCACAGCATGTTGTTCTTATCCTCAATGATTCTGCTTATAATGAAAGGTTCATTAGGTTTGCTGCCATTAAATCCAATACATAAATTCAGCTTAGCGTCAAATTGGTAAAGGTTCTTATTAGTAGCAATCCACAGTCGCTTTTTGCTGTCTTCCAATATATCGTATACGGTAATGCTGAAATTATCCTGATTGGTTCCATCCCTGAATGGAATTCTTACAAAGTTTCTGTTTCGCTGATCGAATAAACACAAACCTCCAGCAGTTCCAACCCATATCCGCCCTCTGGAATCTTCATATAATTTGTATACCAGATTGCTACCTATTGTATGCAGGTCTGCCGGGTTGTTTCTGAACCTCGTCACGAGATTGGATGTCTTGTCAAACAATGAAACTCCGTCTCTAAGATAGCTTACCCACAATCTTCCTTTGCTGTCCTCCAATATTCTGCCAATATCACTTCCGATTGTAGACTTTTCACTGTCATCAAATCGATTTAAGTAAATAGTCTTCTTCTTTTTCCAGTCGTAATAGTGAATTCCCTCCCCCATTGCACTAATCCATATCCGGTTGTGTCTGTCTTTATAGAGATCATATACCGTCCGTCCTTTAAGCTCTGAAATGATGGGCTTAAGTGAGCCTTCGCGTGGGTCATACTCTATAATTCCGTTCTCGCTTGCGCCAATCCAGATGCGCCCATCCGGCAAATCACAAATACTGTATACCTGATAGGTTGAAAAATCAAGAAATTGTGGTTGTACCAGGTTCACAAGGGACAAGAATCGATAGGAATTTTTCGAATATAAATTCAATCCGTTATCTGAGGTTCCTATCCAGATAACACCCTCAGCAGATCTATGCATCACGGTAAGTCTGTTACTGCTAATACCAAAAGGACTTGCCGGGTTGTATGTGTAGTTTACAACACGGCCTGTTTCAGTATCAAGTTCAAACAATCCCCTGCTGTTGCTAGCCAGAAGTAATCTTGACTGGTCTAGTTCAATAACTGAAGAAATCCAGACATTGGAATATGCACTACCCTGAGGAATCAATGAATAATGTCTGTATGATTTATCGGATTTCCTATACCTGAATACTCCGGAAAAACCAGAAAACCATACCACATCCTTTGAATCTACATAAACCACCGGCATAATAAACATGAATATCGGGCTATTTTCCAGTCGGATGTTCTCAAAAACCATATTTTTTGAATCAAATCGGATTAGCAATCCATTTGAAGAAGCCATCCAGAGGATTCCTTCACTATCTTCCGCAATTGAGGTAATGAAATTACTGCCGATGCTATTCTTATTTAATGAGTCATGAACATGATGAACAAAGGAGCTATCTTTTCGGTTAAACAGATCCAAACCACCTCCCCGGGTTGCAATCCATAATTGCTGTCGGG
>CAZLLD010000156.1:0-4399 GCA_964560225.1 uncultured Bacteroidales bacterium | reverse complement strand
TTAAGAGATACAATGACTAAAAGATTGCTCATCCTAATTTGTTTGATTGGATTAGGTTCAATTGCTTTCGCGCAATCGAGACTAATCGGAAAAGTTGGGCCAGATCTATATAAACCAGATATTTTAATTAAAGTAGATACTTCATATTTCATTGCAGATACAGTTAAAATGAAAAAGGCAGACGCAAAATGGTTTAGAAAAAAGTATTATATATTAAAACCAGAGAAATATAAAATGTTATTTGACTCGCCCTTAAATGAGTTCGCAGTTGTCCTCACATTAAAGCGCAAATATTATGACAAATTATTGGAATTAAAATAATACAGCACACAACACCGTGTATAAGCCATTGCTGGCAGTGAGTTGCGGAGGTTATCACTCTTGGTTAAGCTTTGCTAACTAGACCAGTAAGCGCTTTGAATCACGCAACGGCTCATACACGTAACCGTTGGCGGTAATTGCAAATACAGACGATACAGACTATTTGATGGTAGGACTATCAAATAAGGGAAATAATTTCCTACTTTTATACGATGAAAAACTTGATGAAAAATAACTGCCAACCATTAGCTGAAGTATTCGGGTTTACTATTGATAATCAATCCGAAAGAGCCAAACGATATAGAAAAGACAAACTTTGCCCATTTAATAACATTGTATCAAACTGCACAAAAAATAGTATAGAGTTTCCTTTGGGCGTTTGCAGTTTAAATCACAGAGACAAGGCCGTAATCATCTGTCCAATAAGATTCAGAGAAGATTGGAGAATAGTCAGCGATGCAGCCAGTTTTATATTTAACGGAGAAACTACTTGGACCCATGTAGGAGAAGTAAGATTAAAAGATAAATTCGGTAAATCAGCAGGAAATATAGATTATGTCCTTGTATCATATGATGATAAGGGACGTATTTTAGATTTTGGCTCTCTAGAAGTTCAGGCTGTTTACATTTCAGGTAACTTAACTGGGCCTTTTTCAGCATATATGGATAATCCAACCCCTGACTTTAAATGGAATCAGGCATTTAAGTTCCCCAAACCAGATTATCTTTCATCATCCCGAAAAAGACTTATACCTCAGATTATTGCTAAAGGATCAATTTTAAATCAATGGAATAAGAAACAAACAGTTGCATTACAAACATCATTTTATAATACCTTACCCCCTCTTCCAGAGGTTAAAAAATCAGAATCCGACTTTGCATTTTTTCTCTATGATTTAGTTCATCAAATTGAAAGTCAATCCTATGAATTAAAGCTTCAGAAAACCGTTTACACAAAATTTTCTATTGCTTTGGAGCAAATAGCTAAATTTGAAGCTGGGTCAATAGACGAATTTACAGAATTATTACAAAGGAAGCTTGATGCCAAAAGATCCGGGAAGCCTGATATAGATAATATTGAAAATATAGTAGTAGATGAATAATCAACTGACTCTGTTTGATCAAGATTACAGAAAAGTTGAAAATTCTGTAGTCAATGTTTCTTCAATACCACAACGAAGTCCCTTTCGTTATCCTGGGGGCAAAACATGGCTTGTTCCTACTGTTAGACAATGGATTAAACAGGATAAAAGAAAAGCTAATTTACTGATTGAACCGTTTGCTGGAGGTGGCATTATAAGTCTTACAGCTGCATTTGAAAACTTAGCCAATGAGATAGTAATGGTTGAATTGGATGAAGAAATATCAGCAGTTTGGCAAATAATATTAAATGACGATTTTAAATGGCTGGCGGAAAAAATATTATCATTTAGGTTATCTCACGAAAACATAAAGGCAGAACTGAACAATACTAGCAAAAAATTACAGGATGTTGCGTTTTGCACAATTTTAAAAAATAGAATTTTTCACGGAGGTATTTTAGCTAAAGGTTCGGGAATGATAAAAAGCGGAGAGAATGGTAAAGGAATATCCTCTCGCTGGTATCCGAGAACTTTACATAACAGGATCGTAGCAATTGGAATGATTAAAGACAGAATAAAGTTTATTAATGGTGATGCATTTAAAATTATAGAGAATAATATTGACAATAAAGAAGCTTATTTCTTTATTGACCCTCCCTATACAATAGCTGGGAAAAGACTATACACCTATTTCAATGTGGATCATGAAAAGTTATTTGAGCTTACTTCTAAGTTAAAGGGCAAATTCATGTTAACCTATGATGATACTGAAGAGATAAGGTTTTTAGCGGATAAGTTTGGATTAAAATATAAGACTATTCCAATGAAAACAACTCATCACCTTGAAAAGAATGAAATAATAATTTCTGATAATTTTTCTTGGCAAATATAAGCAACTACCGCTAACAGCCGGTCATACGCCATTGCC
The DNA here is from genome assembly GCA_964560225.1 of uncultured Bacteroidales bacterium. GTDB lineage: Bacteria > Bacteroidota > Bacteroidia > Bacteroidales > UBA10428 > UBA5072. The sequence goes on along the minus strand of CAZLLD010000156.1, from coordinate 2,068 downwards.
GGGCCGTGCCGGTGCTATTGCTTGCTCACTTGGTATCATCAGTGGGTAACCCGACCAGTCAGCGCTTCGAATCGGCAACAGCGTATACCGGCGAGCGTTATAGGCCATATGAAAAGACAAAAGATTCTACACCGAAATAATGATTTGTATTAATAAAGTACGTATATTTGTACTTAATAAAATACTTAAATAATATGATTGCTGCAAATTATACCGAATTTAGGATAAAGCTAAAAAAGTATCTTGATAACGTTGAGGAGAATAATGAAACCTTGATAATCAAAAGGGGTACTGGAAAAGGGACTGTTTTGATTTCATTGGATGAATATAATTCAATAATGGAAACAGTCCATCTGCTAAGCTCAAAAGCGAATGCAGATAGGCTTTATGAATCAATCAAGCAAATGAAAGAAGGAAAAGTATTTCAAAAGGATCTTATCGAAGAGAAATGAGAATAACATTTTCAAAAAACTCATGGGAGGATTATACCTCATGGCTTACGGAAGATAAGAGCATGCTAAAAAAGATAAATGAACTGATTAAAGATATTCAAAGAACCCCATTTGAAGGAAAAGGTAAACCTGAGCCCTTAAAATATGATTTGGCAGGGTTTTGGTCACGAAGAATTGATAGGGAGCATAGATTGGTTTATCAGGTTATCGACAACGAAATCTTAATCTATAGCTGTAAATACCACTATGATAAGTAATAACATACTAAGCCTAACATGCGGTCATACGCAATGCGGGGTGCAGTGCCTGTTTTGTTTACAGCTCATTTAATAAAGCTTGTCGTAACTCGCCAAGTGAGCTCTCTGAATCCCGCACTGCGCATACCGCCGAACGTTATGCGGCATTTTAAAAACCATAGCAGCCTATGAAAATTACGTGGAAAGATTTGTCAATTAATTTTTCAAGTATTGATGGGGACAAACTATTAACGGACTGGATATGGTTAATTGGAAAGGATAAGCAACCAATAATGGTTACGAGTATTGGGGACATGTTCCTTCAAGACCTAAATGGCAAGATCTATTGGTTAAATGTTGGAGAAGGTCTGCTTGATATAGTTTCAGAGAATATTGATGATTTCAAATCCAAATTAAAAGATGAATCTCAGGTTGACGAGTGGTTTATGATTGGATTAGTGCAAGAAATTAAAGAATCTGGATTGGAATTGGCTGAAGGCAAACTATACGGATTCAAAAAATTACCTGTAATCGGAGGTGAATATCGACCAGATAATTTCGAGTTGACTGATTTAGAAGTTCATTTTTCATTAGCTGGACAAATTCATCAACAAATTAGAGATTTGCCGGATGGTACAAAAGTAAATTTTAAAGTTATTGATTAGGAATAAAAAAACGCCGCATAACAACCGATTCATACCATAATAATTTAAAAAAGAACGTATGCGATTTTTAATCCTACGGTTTTCTTTAGCAGCAGTACATCGCATCCGGCAAAGAGAACGAAATTGTTCATGAGAAGGGTCAAAGACATGAATAGCAGACAGAAGATCTTTCTGTAAATAGGAGGAAATACGTTTGCTGTCAAGAGGATCCCGTTTACTGTTCTTTTCCTTATCGGTTACGGGCAGATCAGCGGGATTAATGACAATATTTTGAATACCTAATTCAAGAAGCTTTCGGTGATGATGATAACCACAGAAGCCAGATTCATATGCGCTGAAATAGTTAGCTCCCGGAAAATTTCCGGTGAGGTAGTTGGACAATGCAACCGGGTCAGGCGGCTGAGTGAAGCTGCGATGTTTCATGTCGTCAACAATAATATTCACAGCCCAGGAACCTTTATGTACATCAAGGCCAACAAAAACATCATGACCTGTGAAATCCGGAATTTTGTTAAATTTGTTAAGCATGGGTTTCGAGTTTTATTTAGTTAATACTTTGGCAAAAGATTAAAATTAGTAAATACTTGGAACCTGTGCTTTACATATATGCTCATACGCAATTGCCGTGCCGAGGGGTTGCTAATGTCAGTTCACTTGGCAATCTTTCGGGTAACACGACAAGTGAGCGCCCATGAATCGGCAACTGCGCATACCG
>CAZLLD010000155.1:0-4461 GCA_964560225.1 uncultured Bacteroidales bacterium | reverse complement strand
GCAAGCCGGTTTGAATGGGAAAAGGAAATACCCGTTGCCGAAGTGGAATCGCTGTTGCAGATTTGCGAACCGGGAGTGATTGACAAAACCAGGTACCTGGTGAAATCTGGCAACCATACCTTTGAAGTGGATGAGTTTTATGGCGAGAACCAGGGCCTGGTGGTTGCAGAGATTGAGCTGCAGGCCGAGGATGAATCATTTGTAAAACCTGCCTGGCTGGGCCAGGAAGTGACCGGTGATGCGCGGTATTACAATTCCATGCTCATGAAAAACCCATTCACGAAATGGTAGTTTAAAATTCTCATATTGCTTTTGTGAAGCTGGTTAGTAAGTTGATAGTTGAGCGTAGTCTGCAGACTACGCTCAGCATCCGGGGACTAGGCTCAGCATCCGGGCATAGCCAAAAGCGTAGTCAGGAGACTACGCTTAGCCTGTGACTACGCTTGGCCTGTCAATGGAATAGCAGGCTCGGCGTAGTTTGCAACTACGCCGGAATACGAAACTAAAAAATCCACTATAGTCTTAACCGACAACCGAAATCATCAATACACCATGTCAGACATTACACCAACACCAAAAAGCACAGCCTACGATCCGCTGGACATGCGCAATTACCGCATCGAGAAATTGCCCAAAAGAGCGAAAGGAAAAATTGAAAAATGGCTGACCTACATTGGCCCCCCTTTGGCTGTCATCTGTTTCATCCTGTTTGCCTTTGTATTCAAACTTCCGTTTCTTCAGCAGATCAATCCCGAGCAGCTGACCACAGATGCGAAAGAAACTTTTGACAAAATCGGAGCAGCTGCTTTCACACGAAGCAATGCCTTTATGCTGGGCATATTTCTGGCAGCACTGATTTTGTGGATTACCGAGGCGATTCCCAATTACCTGACCTCACTGATAGTCATCATCAGCCTGGTGCTTACCGGGGTGCTGCCCGAAAAGAAAGCCTATGCCCAGTTGGGTCACCCTGTCATGTGGTTGAACATCATGTCGTTTGTGCTGGCCAGCATGCTGGTTGCCACCGGTGTGGCCAAGCGGTTTGCCCTGTGGTTTATTCTTAAATTCGGGAAAAATGCATCGTCCATATTTTTGAGTTTCATTGTGATCAATGTGGTGTTGTCGGCATTTATCTCTGCAACAACGGCAAAAGCAGCCATCCTGCTTCCCATATTCATGGTTATTGCTGCTATTTACGGCGCCAGAGGCGGAAATACCCGCAATAATTTTGGCCGTAGCATCGTGCTTCAGAATCTTTTCTGCATCAATATCGGTGCAAGTGGTTTTTTAACCGGCTCAGGCGCTAACCTGCTGGCTGCTGCCCTTATCTCGGGAGCCATAGGAAGTTCCGTATTTTTCAGCGACTGGATGATGGCTATGTTTCCCATGATGGTGGCCATGATGTTATTGGGCTATATTCTGGCTATGAAGATCTTTTTCCCCCTGTCCCCCGGTGAGCGGCTTCCACAGATTGAAGGAGGCATTGACCGGTTGAGAGAGGAATATGCCAAACTCGGCAAGGTAAGTATGCAGGAGAAGAAAGCCGTTGTGATCTTCCTGCTCATCCTGGGTTTCTGGGCAACCGACAGGCTCCATGGAATCAGTCCCACTGCTGTTGCCTTTGTCGGAGCCATAGTGGCACTTCTGCCAGGCATCGGAGTCGTACAATGGAATGAGGTAGACGTGCCCTGGCACCTGATGCTGTTTTCAGCGGGCGCCTATGCGCTGGGATCAGGCCTTGAAACAACCGATTTGCCGGCTATCAGTGTGAACGCCTTTTTTGATCACATGGGCATTACCGGCCAAACACCATTCTGGGTTTTATATCTCTTGCTTACAGGCGTTATGGTGTCAAGTGCCTTGTTGTTTCAATCGAAAACCATGCGCGCCATGATATTTGTGCCCATTGCCATCGGCGTGGCCAACCGTTTTAACCTGAGCGTGATCAGCCTGGCATTGCCTGTGGCTTTTATGATTGAACATGTGTATGTGTTGCCGTTTAACAGCAAACCGGCAGCACTTTTATATGAAACAGACCAGTACAGCATGGCCGACACTTTTAAGTTCGGATTTACCATGATGTGTGCCGGGTGGATATTAATTATCATTGCCGGTGAAACCTGGTTCAGGTATTTAGGTATAACACCTGACGGAGTTTTTAATATTTTTTAAAGTTATATTTGGTTACATCATAGAAGAATCGGAGTATGCTGACCCGGATTTACAATAACCTGGTGAATGGATTGAGCTTTACCGGCGAACTCCGGTCGCTCCGCCAGAAAATAAATATCAGCATTGATTTACCGGAATATATTGAGGAATTCCCCGATTCGCATCCCAAGGGATTCATCAAGGAATTCCGAAAAAGAAGAACTACCATTGCTGAATCGTACCTGCGGATTACCAAGAGCCTCGATTCTGCACGCTACAGCCAGCGCATCCAGGCATTGCGTCTCCTTGCCGAACACACCACCTATTCCAGGTCGCTGAAGATGCCCCTGAACACCGCACGGGTGCAACTGGCCATTATGAAAGCCGTGGTTCAGAACCGCAATGACAAAAGGAAGCAGCTTGAGCTGATGCATGACTTTTCTGTTTCATCATTCGGTCATCCGCGGGCCATCAGGCGTTACCTGAAAAAGTTCAACCTGGTTGAAGTTCCCGAAACCGGAAAGGAACTTTGCGATTTGAACATGGGATGGGACTTTCATGTGCATGATAAAACCTCGTATGGATACAAGCTTCCTTCACAGCTGATTATTGACGCCTTTATCAAAGGGATATCTGAATTAACCGTTGTATACAACAACCTCGAAGAGCCCAACGCAGTGAGGGAAGTGTTGGAAGCCGGCAAAATAATGGGAATCAAAGTGAATATTGCGCTTGAATTCAGTGCCATGAACGAAGGCAGGCGTTTTCACCTCATGTATACGTTATCGGATTTTTCGGGCAAGAAAGGCCGGTTTAAGAAATTCCTCAAACAACGCACCAACGATCTGGAAGCTTTTCTCGATGAGCTGGAAGACAACGAAAAGAGCCGCCGCAAGAATCTGCGCCACCTGATTGAACAGTTCAACCATGTACATCTGTCGGCAATCAATGATGGCTATGAGCCCGGTTCGGTATATTACCTGAACCCTGTTTCCATTGATGACGATAACGGCAATATCTGGAGCAGGATATTCTCACGCCGTCAGCTCGGCGAATTCCTGTATCCCCGGATGAAGGACCTGCTTGAAAAACGCCTGATGCGCGCCATGGCCCACAAGATCAGGCTGAAAAAGTCACCGGAGCATTTCTCTCCTTCAGAAATTGAAAAAGCCTGCCGGAAGTATGAATCCATCCGTGAGCAATACCGGAATCTTGATCCCGAAAAGCTCAGGCTGGCGTATTTCTCGGATCAGTCGGCACTGTCAGCCGAAACCGCGGTTTCAAGCCTGCAGGCCATTCACAAGCTTTCGAAGAAATCGGGAGGCAGTATTCGGCTGATACAACCGCTGGAACATGGTTTGCAGGCTGCCGTGAATATGATGCTCGAAGAAGCCCCTGTGATCTCCCAGGTGGAATTATTCAATACGGTCGATACCTTGCAGGTTGACGAGGCCGACTTCATCCGGTTCGCCAGGTTTATCAGCCTGCTGAACGAGGGAAACAGGGAACGGTTGACTCGTTTTTTAGATGAGAATCACCTGAAATTCAAAAAGAGTCACCTGGCTGACGCCCTGGATGTGGTCAGGCACCGGAAAATCATACCTGTAGCCGGAAGTGATGCCGCCGGCACTTCAACCCTGTTGCCCGGCATGGGATTCATCTTCAGCCACCGCATTCCGAAACATCAAAAGAAAGATTTCAGGCAATATCACATGGTGCTGCCGCCTGAAATATCCGAACAGGTATTCCGTCACATGGCAGGTGAAAACGACAAGCATCTTCAGGAAAAACCTGATATCATTTGCCTGGGCGCTTTGAACAATGGAAAACAACATGTGCTGACCGATGAATCTGATGAGTATATTCCATTGAACAGGGCGTGGGAATACATGAATCCACTGATCAAGAACCTGTTCTTTGTGGTGATTGGCTTTATTCCGGCCTACCTGACAGTGGGTTTGGGATTTGCCCTTATCTGGTTTTGCATCACCGGGTTCCGGAACATCTTTGTAGATCTCATTTCAGGCAAGGGCTTCAGTCCGCGTGAATGGAGCTTTGTTGAAGACGTGAGCTGGACCAACCTGGCCCAGTCGCTGTTTTTTACCGGTTTATCCGTGCCCATCCTGGACTATGTCAAAAGCCGGTATGACATTGTATGGACAGGTCCGCAGGAAGGGTGGTTGTACGAGGTCGTCGGGTTCTTCTTCATCAACCTCACCAATGGGGCCTACATCGCATCGCATAATTACCTGCGAGGATTCGACAAGTCCACCATCCGGGCCAATTTTTTCAGAAGTGTGATGGCCTGGC
>CAZLLD010000154.1:0-4507 GCA_964560225.1 uncultured Bacteroidales bacterium | reverse complement strand
TTGGCCGGTTTAAAAATCTGGGCAATGGGGAAGAGTGCTCTGGCATTCAGCCATTTGGAGATGTCGTCACGCTGGGTATGGTAAATCAGAATGTCATCGGGTACCGTCATGATCAGCTGCTGGAGATCCCTGAGGTTCGAAGCCACGCAATATTCTTCAAGTGTATCGGGGCGCCTGAAAATAAAATCGCCAAAACCGAAGTTGCTCAATATATAATCTTTAAGTTCAACGGATAGGTTCTTGGAATATTTGTGCAGGAATCCGGTACCGTACTGGCTGGCATACTGTTCGTTGGATTTATCGGATGATTGCAGCAAAAAGGGAATGTTCCGGTCTTCCGATTTGACCAGCTTGCAGAGTTCAATACCGGCGAGGACCTTCGGATCCTTACGATTCGGTGTCATTTTATAGCTGACATCAGAAATGATGCCCATGATGCTGCTGTTATATTTCCGGTATATTTCAACAGCAGTGCTGTAATTCTGGGCAAGCAGCACTTTCGGGCGACCGCGGCGCCTGAGCATTTTCTGGTGCTCATTCAGTGCTTCCTGCATGAATTCCATGGTTTGCTCAAGCACAACCTTGTATAAAACCGGCAGGAAAGCCGATATATAGCGGATGGAATCCTCAACAAGCAGAATGGCCTGTACACCGACCTCATTGATGTCAAAATCAGCATTCATCCGGTCCTCAATAAGCTTGATGATGGCCAGCAACAGGTCGCTGTTGCCCAGCCAGCAAAAGACATAGTCAATGGAGCTCAGGTCTTCATTTTCAAGTTTCAGGGATACTTCCCTGGAAAAGTGCGTGAGAACAACTATGGGAATATTCGGATGCTTTGCCTTGAGCTGACCTGCAAATGCAAAGGGGTCCACATCACCGATGCTCAGCATTTCGATAATCAAGTCGATGCGGTCATTTTCAAGTATTCTGATGGCTTTTTTTGCCGAATCGGCATGAATGAATACAGGCGGATAGCGGAGGTTCAGTGAAACATATTCATTAAAGATCTGTTCATCAATACGCCCGTCTTCCTCAAGCATGAAGAAATCATAACTGCTGCAGATCACCAATACTTTTCGTATCCTGTTCTGCATCAATAGGTTGAATGATGTATCGGAAAAGTAATAGGTGTCGATGTGGCTTTCTTCTACCTTTTTGGCCATACACAGGGTGGGTTAATGCCGGTCAATATGTTGAATTACCATTGATGAAGGTAGTTAATTCCTGCAAATCAGGCAATACATGGTAATAATATGTTAAATGGAGAAGGTATTGCCGCTGGTAAGCAGGTCATCAACACATTTAATCTTTGAGGATTGCCTGACGGTATTCATCTGGTCGTACAGCAGGTCTTCATAAACCTCCGATTCACATGCTCTGATCACGCCCATGGCAATGGGGAAATGCGGCCTGCTCATGCGCACCAGCATATAATCCTTGGTATCGTCATGATCCAGCGCGTCATGTACCAGAATATCCTCAGGCCGGATGCCGTTTTCACCAATTTTCACCACCTTGAACCGGGTTCCTTCCTGAATCAGGCCAAATTCCTTATTTTTTCCGAAGAGCATGGGTTTGCCGTGTTCCAGGTGGATCTGGTTTTCATCCTTGAATTCCTTGCTGGTAATTTCGGCATGAACATCATCATTGAAGATGACACAGTTTTGCAGCACTTCGATGAGGGCAGTGCCTTTATGACGTGCGGCCTGTATGAACACCTGCTTCATCATTTCGAGATCGGTATCCACCACCCGCGCGAAGAAATTTCCCTGTGCTCCCATGGCCAGTTCACCTGGAAGAAAAGGATCCTCAATGGTGCCAAAGGGTGATGATTTGGTGATACTGCCTTTGGGAGTGGTAGGTGAATACTGGCCTTTGGTAAGGCCGTAAATTTTATTGTTAAAAAGCAGGATCTTGATATCTATATTCCTGCGCAGCAGGTGTATGAAATGGTTGCCGCCAATGGCCATGGAATCGCCGTCGCCGGTAACCAGCCAGACACTGAGTTCGGGATTTGCCAGTTTAATGCCGGTGGCAATGGCCGCCCCTCTTCCGTGCAAACCATGAAAACCATAGGTGTTGATGTAGTAGGGAAACCTCGAAGAGCATCCGATTCCGGATACAAAAACCACTTTGTCTTTATCAACTCCGGTTTCAGGTAACGCGCGCTGAATGGCCGCCAGAACCGCGTGACCTCCGCAGCCGGGACACCAGCGTGCCGGTTTGTCCATTTTAAAATCCTGTATGCTGGTATTCAAGTTGTTTTCCATGGCTACTGCTTCGTTTCATTTAGTACTTCAGTAAACTTGTGTTTCAGCTCTGAAATGAGGAAGGGCAGTCCCTGCACCTTGTTGAACTGGAGGTAGGTATATTGGGGCAGCTTGCTTCTCAGATAGGCTGCAAACTGGCCCAGGTTGAGTTCACACACAATGATCTTTGTGAATTTGCTGAAAATATCGGAAACGTTTAAAGGCAACGGGTTAATGTAGTTGAATTGAGCCAGGCTGATGCTTTGTCCTTCTTCCTGCATTTCAACAACAGTGGTGTAAAGTGCGCCATAGGTGCCACCCCAGCCAACCACGAGCAAATCTCCCGTTTCCGGTCCGAATACCTGCTGTTTGGGAATACTGTCAGCCACCCTGGCAATTTTTTCGGTACGCAGGGTGGTCATTTTTTCATGATTATAGGGATCATAGGATATTTCACCGGTCGGATCGGCTTTTTCAAGTCCTCCCACACGATGCCTGAGTCCCGGTTGCCCGGGTATGGCCCACGAGCGCACCAGGTTCATGTCATTGCGTTTATAGGGCTGGTAATCGGTATCGTTATCCTTAACCAAAGGAGCTTTGATGGGTGGCAGGTTTATTACTTTTGGAATTTGCCATAGTTCTGATCCGTTAGCCAGGTAACCATCTGACAGCAGGATAACCGGAGTCATATGTTCAATGGCTATTTTGGAAGCCACAAAGGCATAATCGAAGCAATTGGCAGGTGTTGATGATGCAAGTACAACCACCTGGCTCTCGCCATGCCTGCCGTAGAGTGCCTGAAATAAATCAGACTGTTCGGTTTTGGTAGGCAAGCCGGTTGACGGGCCGCCTCTCTGAACATTAACCACAACCAGCGGGAGTTCGGTAATGACGGCCAGTCCGAGTCCTTCACTTTTCAATGACAGGCCGGGGCCCGATGTTGATGAAACACCCAGGCAGCCTGCAAAAGAAGCACCGATGGCGGAACAGATTCCGGCAATTTCGTCTTCAGCCTGGAAGACCACAGCTCCGAGGTTTTTCATTCGGGACAGTTCCTGAAGTATTTCCGAAGCCGGCGTAATAGGGTAGGAGCCCAGGAAGAGTTTCCGGCCCGATTTTTCTGCGGCAGCCAGCAAACCCCATGCAATGGCAATGTTTCCGGTAATATTCCGGTACAACCCGGCGCCTTTGATGGCAGGTTTCACCTGGTAGGTAGCTTCAATGGCTTCGATGGTTTCGGCATAATTATATCCGGCATGCAGCACTTCCAGATTGGCCTCGATCAGTTCGGGTTTGCTTTTGAACCGCTCGCGGATAAATTTCTCACCGATGGCCAGATCGCGGTTGAACAACCAGAACAGGATACCTGCCACGAATTGGTTTTTTGTTTTGCCTGCGATTTTTGCGGGAAGTCCGAATTGCCTGATCACATCGCGTGTCATTTCGGTGATCGGAGCTTTCACCACATTGTAATCTTCAAGTGATCCGTCTCCAAGCGGATCTTCTATGTATTCGGCAAGTTTGTAATGCCTGGAGTCGAAATTGTCAATGTCTACAATGATGGTAGCACCCGGTCTGATCCATTTCATATTGGCTTTCAAAGCTGCAGGATTCATGGCAACCAGCACATCAGCCAGATCACCCGGTGTGGAAACTTCCTTGTGTCCGATATGCACCTGGAATCCGGAAACACCTGCTACCGTTCCTTGCGGCGCCCTGATTTCGGCAGGGTAATCGGGAAAGGTGGCCAGGTCATTTCCAAAAAAAGCCGAAGTATCGGAAAACTGGGTACCGGTTAGTTGCATCCCGTCACCAGAATCACCGGCGAATTTCACCACCACATCATCACGTTCAATCACCTTCACTCTTTTCTTCATAAGTAAAAAAGGAGTTTTATTTAGCAATGTTAGCCAATTCTGAGCAAACAATTGATGACAGTTGTGGGTAAAATGGCTGATACTGATATTAATCAGACCATAGTATAATTTTTGTCATGATTGTCCGACCAAGAGCCAAGACGGGGACGAGTGACAGTGGCAAGGAAGTAGCCGTCATTGCGAGTGGAACGTGGCAATCTATAAAAATAGTAGCTACTAAATAGAGATTGCTTCGGTCGTGCCGGGAAGGGTGTGGCAGCAGCAGTACAAGTCAGGCTACATTAAAACATATTGTTCATTGCACATTATTCATTGTTCATTGCTCCAGCTTACTATATTGCAGAGAAAAAAAAGACTGCTAAGTTTGATTTAACCATA
>CAZLLD010000153.1:0-4528 GCA_964560225.1 uncultured Bacteroidales bacterium | reverse complement strand
CAGGGTTCTGCTTTCTCTTTCACCATACCTTATGAAGAAGTACCTGAAACCTATCACATGATGGATCCTGAAGAAGAGTTTGTTATGCCTTCGTATACCTGGAAAGATAAAGTGATTTTGGTGGTTGAAGACGATGAAGTCAACTTTAGATTTATTGAAGCTGTTCTGCAGGATACATCGGCACAGGTACTCCATGCCAGCGACGGGCTTCAGGCTGTTGAACTCTGTAAAACCATCAACAAGATCGATCTGGTGCTCATGGATATCCGTATGCCCGGTATTGACGGTTATGAGGCCACACGACAGATACGACAATTTAACAAGAATATACCGGTGATTGCTCAAACAGCTTTTATGCTCGAGAATGAGCTTGAAAAATGTCACCAGGCCGGATGCAACGATCTGATCACCAAACCCATTGAAATCAAAGAGCTTTTTGAAAAGGTGGATCCGTTCCTGAAAGAGCTGTAACTTCAGTTTTCAAGCCAGCTGATGATTTTTTCAGAATAGGGCTTTTCCTTCGAAGGTACCATATCCACAAGATTTCCCTTTTCATCTATCAGGTACTTCTGAAAATTCCATCCTACCTTCGAATCCATAACCCCATTGAGGTCTTTGGCGGTGAGCCATTTATACAATGGTGCCATATCGCTTCCCTTGACCGATATTTTGGCCATCATGGGAAATGACACACCATAGTTGACCATACAGAAATTCTTTATTTCTTCATTGCTGCCTGGTTCCTGTCCCATGAAATTGTTAGCTGGAAATCCGATAATGATGAAATTACGGTCCTTATACTCCTGATATAGTTTCTCGAGATCAGCATACTGAGGCGTGAATCCGCATTTTGAGGCCGTGTTGACCACAAGCACTTTCTTGCCTTTCAGATCAGCAAGATGATAGGGATTACCATCAATATCTTCAACCGTAAAATCATGGAAGGATTTTTTTTGCTGGGAGAATATGGGAAGAGCCATTAATAAAGCCATAACCATAAGTATTGATGTTTTTGTTTTCATTGGTCGTGTTTTAATTTGTATAACAACAGATCCGTAAAATTGTTGAAAAGGTTCTATTTGCAAGTGCCGGTTCGGGCTCTTCTTTTCATCCTGGGATAAACAAAATTCATAAAAAAGGAGATCAGCATTGCCGTCAGAAAGAACCACAGTGTGATTGTGTCAATCAGATTTTCGTTATAATGCCTGCCAGTGATTCGTGTTAGCAGATACGCTATGTAAGACACAGGGAGATCGCGCTCCCCCAGCCTCTCAAGAATCCTGAAGTGCCAGTCGGTTAACGGACAATAGCCAATTCCGTAAAATATTCCCAGAATAAACCAGGAAGCACCAGTCAGCACAAGCGTAATGAGGTTCAGTTTCCGGGTTCCCTTTGCAATCCACCCAAACAAATTGAACAGGATCAGCGCAGAATGAAAGGCGATAAAGAAAAAATCAAGTAATTTTAACATAGTTTATCCCTTGAATCACAGATGAAGTTATGAAGAATATCATTCATTAATATATAAATATGAAATCCATATTGCACAAAAATATCAGAATAAGCGGCCGTGTTCAGGGAGTAGGTTTCCGGTATGCAGCACGAAGTGCTGCCCATATGTTCGGAATTACCGGGTTTGTCAGAAATCTCCCCAATGGTGATGTTTACCTCGAAGCGGAAGGCAATCCGGACCAGATCGAAGAATACCTGAAGTGGTGTCACCAGGGCCCTCCGCGGGCTGTAATCAGGTTCATAGATATCTATGACGGTGATGTGGCGGGATTTGAAGGATTTGAGGTGAGGGGGTAGGAGAAGTCGCAGTGGCAGTGGCAGTGAAGTTTCTTAATAGCCCCGGTCTGAAGCCTGCCTTGCCGGCAGGCAGGCTTCAGACCGGGGCTATTAATTGCAACTGATTTGAGACCTGGCAGGCCAGAAGACCAGCAGACCAGCAGACCTGAAGACTTTGAAGACTTTGAAGACCAGAAGACCAGAAGACCAGCAGGCTATATCTCCTCCAGCGCCTCTTCCGGTATCCATCCCTTATTGCCATTGGCAAGCCTGATTTCTTTCCACTGCTGAACGCTGTCGGTTACCATTACCCGGGTTCCTTCGTGCAATACAAAAACATTGGTGCTTTGTTCATCGGGAGAACTTCTGGCATTCACTGAAGGCACCATGATGATCGCAGCATCGTGTTTTTGAATCTCATGCATCCGGGAATACATGAGTATCAGGCTGGCAATGGTAATCATGAGCACAACAACCCCGGCAGAAAAACCAGCCTTTTTAAGGGCCATATTGTTGCTGAGAAAGAACAACGCAAAGCATCCCAAAGAAACGGTGAAAAGCAGCAGGCACAACAGTGCCCACTGGTTGGGTGAAAATATGCCCTTCAGGGAATTGATCCATCTTTTGAGGAAAAAGGACGGAATAACATCAATTTTATCAATAATCCGCTGGTTTGCCAGGGCAAGGTTCTGCCGGGTGTCTTCATCGCCGGGTTGCAGCAACAGTGCTTTTTCATAATACAGAATGGCTCTGGCCATATTACCTGTCTTATAGTATGCATTCCCCAGGTTATAGTAAAGTGCGGCTGACTCATAGCCCGATTTGAGTACGGTAGCGTAACAATCTGCTGCCATGTTGAAATTCTTATTCAGATAATGCCTGTTGCCCTGGGAGATGAGCGAGTCCATTTGTTCAGGCAGGGATGCCAGCAGAAGATGGTGGCAAAAAAGCATAAATGCTAACAACCATCCCATCCACAACAGGTATTTATGTCCCTTCTTCATATTATTTATGCCTTGAATAGATTATACTTTTTTCAATTTCTGATGAAGCAATGTAATCAGTGTTAACGCATCACGGTAAAGACCATTCTTTTCATAGTCTGCTGTGATTCCGGAATACCTAGCCATTTCACAGGCATCGATAACACTGAACAACTTTCCAATGGTTTCCTCATCAACAGCCCGTTCAACAAGCATTGACCTGGCATTGTCCTTTGACAGGGAAGCCATGGGCAGTTTCAATTTATGGCTTAAATAGCCCCAGATTGCACCCAACAGTTCCTCATAGAATGCAGCATCCTTACCCTGCTTGAGAAGCGCTTCGCTCTTCCGGAGCCGTTTTCGCGCAAATTTATCGGCTTTTCTCAACCGCATGCCGGCAACATCTGCATGCTGCCTGACCATTTTCTCACGCAACAGGTAAACAGTGACAAACACTGCCAGCAAGAGCAAATAAGACAGATAATACCAAGGTGATCCTGCAATATATTGACCAACCAGACTCAGTTTAGATGATTTGGTTTTGATAAAACGGATATCCTGGTTTAGCATTTTCACATCTTCCTTGGTAACGCCCGATCCGATTACCATTAATGTATCATTTTGACCTTTTGCCACTTCAATATGGAATGATTGCGACCTGAGCGTTTTGTATTGCCTGCTGTCGGGATCGAAATAGGTAAATTCAGCCGGTTCCAGATCATAGGATCCCTCAACCCTGGGTATGATCATATATTCAAAAGTTTTGGAACCCGACAGGGGATTGTCCATGTGGGTGTTTATCACCGGATCATACTGTTCCATATCATAAGGCACATGAACAGCTAACTCATTGATCAATTTGATATTACCTCTTCCGGAAAGGGATATTTTCAGCGTCAGCGGATCGTTGGTTACCGTATTTGTCTTATTCAGAGACGCATTCATTTTAAAATTACCGACAGCCCCTTTAAAAGAAGCAGGTGCACCTGATGGCAATTCCTTCACTGTTATTTTTAACGAATTGCTTTTAAGAGTAACGGGAACATCCTGAACATCAGGCATAACAAAATCATCAAAAAAAGGATCGGACACCCTGCGCCTTATTTCACGCCTGATGGCAACGTCAAGTTCAAACGGACGGATGGTAAGTTCTCCGGTTTTTTGTGGAATAATTACCATTCTCCGAATCACTCCCGTGTAATAAATATCACCATCGACTGCCTCGCGCTGCAGGTTGCGCAGTGGGGGAGTTTCAACAGGCTCAGTAAAAAAACCCGTGAAATCAGGTCCTTTGAAATTCTGGTCAATGCCCGAGAGGTTGGTCTTTGTATATATTTTTACTGAAGCCATAATTTGTTCGCCCACATAGGCTTCTCTTTTATCTAGCACAAGCCTTACAAACAAGTCTTTCTCATCATAACCGGTGTTCTGAGTTTTGTTGGCATTTGTAGCTGTGCCAGATGCAGCAGGAGTGGTTTGCCCGGCTGACTGGATCACTTCTACATTTGCAGCATTCGATTTGTAAATCTTGCCTTTTATCTTAACCGATGCCGGGGGAATTGTGAATTTACCTTCTTTTGATGCTCGTAGAAAATAGGTGTATTGCCAGGTTGAAACGGTGGTAATTTTTCCGTTAATGTTTGATACACTTCTGCTGTGTCCCTGGCTGGGGCCGGCCAGCAATTCAAAATCGCTGATTTCGGGCAGGTTCAGTTCTTCAAGTTCCTGATTTGCCGTATAAATGAGGTTAAACTGCT
>CAZLLD010000152.1:0-4590 GCA_964560225.1 uncultured Bacteroidales bacterium | reverse complement strand
GCTTTCTGATAGCTGAACAAATTGCGATAACCGCCATGGGTAGGAATAAATCCTTCGGTATTATCGTCAGTATTCATTTTACGGAGTATTGTGTAACCAGATATCACTTAAGGGTAATTACAAATCTTCAGATAACGATTAAAAATACAAATTTTCCGACACATTCTGCTCGTTGATTGAAATTGTGTAATCTTGAATTTTAAGGAAAAAGCGTAATGGATACATACTGCCAATTATGCTAAATATAGTCATCAGGCTCCCGGGTACTTTGCCTCGAAACACTGCCTACTTGAGCTCCGGCTTAGAAAGGGTGTCTGCTTTTTTAGCAGAAGGGGAAAGTGATAAATAGTAACAGAAATTGATTCTTCTATTATCCTCCCCCCGCCCCAGAGGGGGGCATCGCTTCATCAAAATGTAGCATACTATTAATTCATAAAGGTTTCAGCTACGCCCGTTAAATTTCGTTAACTGCAGAAAAAAAACACCGCTTTGTGATAACACTGCCTAGGATTTTTATTTACTTTGCAGCCGCAAATAAAAGTAATAATGGACGACTATCACGCGTGCCCATATTGTAAGAATCTATTAATTTAGCCTGCGACAGGTCATTGTAGTGACTGTCGCTGGTATAATTCAGGGAGGTCACTATGATTACCTATTGGACATTCGACAATGGCTTTACTGCCCTTGATACTTTCCGGAAGAATTCCTGGATTTCCGTTACCCACCCCACTGAAGACGAAATTGAACTGCTGACGGGAAAACTCAAAGTTCCAGCCGAAGTACTCACTGACATTCTCGACGTGGATGAGCGTGCACGTCTGGACCTGGACGATTCCTGGTTCACCATCATCATGCGTATACCCATAGCCAGCAGTCATAATGGCTTACCATATACCACCGTTCCACTGGGAATCCTCATTTCAAATCACCTGATCATCACCATATGTCAGAGCAAGAATGAGCTGATTCCCTCGCTGATCCGCAACAAAAAACTCGATTTCAATAACAAAGCCAATTTTGTGATGCAGATCTTCCTGCAGGTGGCCAACCTCTACATGCACTACCTGAAGCTGATCAATATTCAGGTGGGAGATATTGAAAGAGACCTTGAAAAGTCAACCAAAAACGAGGAATTGCATAAAATGCTCAGGATGGAGAAATGCCTGGTATATTTCATGACTTCTTTGAAGTCAAATGACATCCTGCTGGCAAAACTCCGCAACCATAAATTTGTGAAATCGCTCGACCTGGATGAGGATCTGGTTGAGGATATCATCATTGAATACCGGCAGGCAACTGAAATGGCCAATATTTACAGCGATATCCAAAGTGGCATGATGGATGCTTTCGCCAGCGTGATTTCCAACAACCTGAACGTGGTGATGAAACAGCTGGCGCTGATCACCATCATCCTGATGATCCCCACCTTCATCGCCAGTTTGTACGGCATGAATGTGCCGAACAACCTGGAGAACAACCCCTGGGGCTTTATCATTGTACTGTTCATTTCACTGGCTGCATCGGTCTTTGGCGTATTCCTGTTCCGTAAGAAAAACTGGTTTTAGTTCTTCCCGGTCTTAACAAAATAAGCTACCTTTTCAAGCGAAGTTACCATGTCGTATTCTTCGAGGTAAATGTCTTCAGGAACGCTTAGGTTTACTGTGGTGAAATTCAGAATCCCTTTGATACCAGATGCTACCAGCGCCTTGGCCATTTGCTGGGCAGCATCAGCCGGAACGGTAAGCAAAGCCAGTTTGATATTGCGAGAGCTGATGATCTCCCTGAGCCGCTCCAGTGAAAAACACTCCACTACGGAAGAAGTGGATCCAATTTTCTTGGGATCGATGTCGAATGCTGCTACAATTTTTAATTTGGGCCGTTTTTGGACCAGATAGGACGAAATGGCTTTTCCGAGATTGCCATAACCCACCACACCCAAATTCATGATATCTTCGGGATCCATAATGCCGGCAATGACATCGATCAGTTCCCTGATATTGTAACCTTTTCTGCCCTGGCTGGTATATCCGATAAACATGATGTCCCGCCTTACCTGCACGGCTGTGATGTTGTGCATGCCGGCCAGTTCATGCGAAAAGATATGAGTCTTGCCCTCATCGAGGCAACGAAACAGGGTTCTGCGGTATTCACTCAGGCGCTCAATGGTTTTTTCAGGGAGGTACTTCATAGTTTTCGGAATGTTGTGAAAGCTAAAATACAAAAAAATACAAATGAACATGTTCATAATGTTAGTTGGACTGCTCTTAATCTTTTTTATCTTTACATCACTATTCATCATATTCAATGAATCACCGGCGCGAAATTGTCATTTGCCTTGGGAGTTCCTGTTTTGCCAGGGGAAATAAAAGCCTGTTGAAAATTATTCAGCGCTACATTACCCAGCACGGACTTTCAGATAAGGTTGCCTTTAAGGGAGATCACTGCTTTGGTGAGTGCCATATTGGTCCGAACGTAAAAATTGGAGGTAAGGTATATAACGAGGTCAGTGAGGATAATATTCATCACATATTGGCTGAAGCTTTACAGGATTTGTTAAAATAAGGAGGAAGCGCATTGGAACCATTGATCAACCTGGACCCCGGGAAATGCATCAGGTGCTATGCCTGTGTCCGGTCTTGTCCCGTTAAGGCCATCCGCTTGCATACTGCAGGTGGTTACCCCGAAGTGAACAATGACCGGTGTATCGGATGCGGCGAATGTGTGTTGGTGTGCCATCCCGCATCTATTCAATACCGTAGCTCAATTGACGATGCCAAGGCCCTGTTTGCTTCAGGTGAAAAAATTGTAGCTATTTTGTCTCCCAGCATTTCTTCGGAATTCGATGATGTTTCGGATCACAGGAAGTTTGTAACTATGATCAAGGCTTTGGGAGTGAGCTATGTGAATGAGGAATCGTTTGCCGTTGACCTGGTAGCCTATCGGTACCTGAGCCTGCTTAATGATTTCAAGGGAAGGTATTATATTGCGTCGATTGATCCGATTGTGGTGAATTATGTGGAAAAATATCACCCCAACCTGGTCAGCAACCTGGCTCCGGTGGTAACGCCCATGCTGGCTATGGCCAAAGTGGTTAGAACAGTCTACGGGAAGGATGTGAAGGTAATATACATCGGGCCTGAGATTGCCAGCAAAAACGAGGCACTTCGGATTGAAGGAGATGCAAAGGTAGATGTGGTTCTTACTTTTAAGGAGTTGCGCGAGCTTTTTGTTGATTACAATATTGATGAGTCCAATCTGGAATTCTCCGACTTTGATGGCCCGCTGAGCTATAAAGGCTCGTTATATCCGCTGCGCAACGGTTTTGCCCAGGCAGCTGACATGGATGAAAACCTGCTTACAGCCAGTTTGGTTATCATTGAAGGAAAAAAGAACATGATTGATGCCATTAAGGAATTCGACGATGAAATCAACACCATCCAGCGGCATTTTTGCATCACATTCGGCAACGGTTTGGAAGGACCCGGAAGTACCAAAAGGGGAAACCGCTGGTATAAAGAACACCAGGTAATCAAATATGCCAACAAACGGTTGCAGAATTTTTTCAGGGTGGAATGGTATGATAACCTGCAACGGTTTTTGGAGCTGGATTTGTCAAGAAATTTTTTAGCAGACGACCAGCGGTTGCCGGTACCCACAGCGGATAAAATTAAGAAGATTTTTGCCGAACTGGGCAAATCGGAAGAGGATACCCTGGGCTGTCTGGAATGCGGGTATGATAGCTGCAGGGATTTTGCCATCGACATTGCCAACGGGCTTACCATACCTGAAATGTGCATCTCCTATGCCATGAAAAACACCCAGGCATACGAGCAATCAATTCATGATTTAAATGAAAAACTGGCTCAGGCAAGAAAATCACTTAAAGAATCGGAGCAGAAAACCATCGTGGAAAAGGAAACCGCCGTGCAGGCTTCAGAGCTGACCAATGCCATGCTGGAGAAGTTGCGATCGGGTGTGGTCATTGTGGATCATCTGCTTAAGATTGTCAAAGCAAATGCCACTTTCACCGCCATACTCGGAGATGAAGCCGAGCAGATCAACGAAGTCATCCCCGGTTTGGTGGGCGCAGATTTGAACCGGTTGTTGCCTGCCAATGTGATTACCCTGTTTTCCTATGTGCTCACAGAGAATGAAACTATTGAAAACAGGGATATCAGGATTGGCGATAACCTGATTAACGTATCCATATTCCCTATTGTAAAAGGCAAGGTGGCTGGCGGTATTATCCGCGATATGCGGGCGCCGGAAGTTCAACGTGCCGAAGTGATCAACCGGATAACCGATGTGATCGACCGGAACCTGGAAATGGTACAGAAGATAGGTTTTCTGCTGGGAGAAGGTGCCACCGATATCGAACGCATGTTGAATTCCATCATTGAATTTTATAAGGGAGAAAACCATAAGAAACAATAAGTATGCAAAGTCAGAAGAAGAGTAGCAGTAGCAGCCAACTCGCGGCTCGCAGCTCATGGCTCGCAGCTTTTTCCAGACCAGAAGGCAACAAAACACCGAACACCAAACACCAAACACCAAACACCAAACACCAAACACCAAACACCAAACACC
>CAZLLD010000151.1:0-4617 GCA_964560225.1 uncultured Bacteroidales bacterium | reverse complement strand
ATACCGGTGACCCGATGTATTGCAGGCGACGAGCCATAAATATATGACCCGGCATCGGTTTTAGAGTTCATTCTCCCGGTTCCATCCGTGACATAGCTGATACTATATTTATTGCTGCCTACCTTCCAACTGTTTAGTTTATCGTTGTTATAGGTGAAGTCTTCCTGAATACCTTTAAGCACATCCTTACGATAGGTTAAATTTCCGGTCTCAATGTTGAAAGAGTATTGCAAACTTTGAATGTTGCCTGTGACAATAGTTGCAGGCATTCCAAAAGTATTGTAGGTATGCTGTCTGTTCAGATTACTTCCAATGGTGTAATTCAACCACTGGCCGCGCGCGTTCACATCGCCTGCGGCCCAAAGTTGCGACCCGTTGCTGGCAAGTTTTACTTTTGATAAGTATCCCTGAGCATCATATTCATAATTAACGGCATAAGAAGAGGGATAGGTAAGCTTGATAAGATTGCTGTATGAGTTGTATTCAAAATCTGTTTTATATTGAATACCTTCAATGGTTTCAATCTGACTTACTGTTCTTCCCAGGCTATCGTGCAGATATACAGATTTTGTGCCGTTACTGCTGGTAACCATATTCAGTAAACCTTTGAAATCAGTGTCGTAGGTATAGTTAACGGTGCTTCCGTCTGAACAGGTTTTGGTCAGAGGCCTGCCTGCCTTGTCGCTACTGGTGATACGAAACCAGTTATTCTTTGCATCTTTCTGGTAAACCGGTTCGCCATATGCATTGTATTCAAATTCACTGGTGCCGGCATCAGGATCAATTAGCTTCTTCTGCATGCCATATTTGTCATATTCCAAAGTAATGGTGCTCAGAGGTGCTGTTACCTGCTTCAGATTTCCCGAAGATAAATATACATAGCCAACTGTACCATCAGGATCGGTTGCAGTAATGATGCTTCCGGTGGCATCGAATGTCTTTGTGTATACCCGGGAAGTATTCACGAATGTCTGTATAACTTTATTCTTCTCATAAGTAAAGTTAACCTTTTTTACATTACCGGTCATATACTGTGAAGCCACTCTTCCATCATCGTAATAAGTAGTATAGTGCCACTGCACCGGATCATCTTTGAAGTATGGCTCAGAAACCTGTACCTGTTGACCAAGCTCGTTATAAATCATATCGGTATAAACCAGTTTGCTATTTTGGGCTTTATTGACGGTTCGTATCACACGCCCCAGAATATCGTAATAGGTCTTCATATCGGGTTTTGAAGTGGTGGTTACCAAAGAATAGTAGCAGGCATATTGGGGCACATCGGGATCTGACTGGGTTACCCAGGCAAATGTCTGAGTTTGGTCCGCTTTATCAACATTGTCAACTGCAACTACTTGTCCTAATCCATTATAAAAATTTGACACCCTGTTTCTGTTTGGATCTTCCTGATATAACAATAACCCCATATCGCTGTAAGCTGAATTGCTCACATAACCCATGGGATCGGTAACCCTTATGAGAAATCGCCCCAGCGGATCATACGCTGTACTAGTTGTTCTCCTTTTATTGCCAAACTGACTGACCTGCTGTTTAATATTTCCCAGGGCATCATATTCATAAGAAATGGTATCCTTATCGCTGTCTTCTGTTCCACTATCAGTGAAATAGCTAATAATCTCTTTACTTATTTTATTGCTGGCGGCACTGATGAAATCATATGTCTTCTTGGATTTGTGATCCGGCTGACCAGGTCGCTGTTTTGTAGCCTGGAATGATTTCTGCCTGTAAAATCTGCCATTATTAAACGATTCAAAGGTGTTTGCCATAATTGCTGTGGCCACCAGGCTGGGCGTTGCATTGGCCACATCGTAATATTTTGCATTGGCCGAACTCCAGTTACCATGTAAGAAGTCATTTGTTGTATATGTAAAGGTTGATTTCTCCTTGGTTCTTTTCAAATAATCGTATTGCGATGAAGTATCGGGATAAATCAGATAATGTTTCTGACCGTTGGTGCCATATGAATAGTTTTTGAATGAATAAAATGATCCGGAAATCGTCTTAACAGGTGTTCCTGTGGTTGATACAATAGAAGATTTTGGCAAGGGTTCAAAAAAGGTATTGTCGAATGAATTAACCTGTATGGTTTTAATTCCCGCAGGTTGATCCGTTATCGTTTTTCTGCCGTATCCAAGTAAACCCCCCGCTCGGCGAAGTTTTCTTAACTTCGTCGCTTCTATTTTGTAGTCTCTGACTACCATTTAAATTGTTTTCCATGGCAATCCGATATCAACTATTGGTATTAAACAATCCAGTCCTGCATAAAACCTTGCACTCGAATATAAATAATCTTCTGGTTTTTCCACTAATCTTGCGCGCACGGGATTATCATGCAGGTATTCAATTTTATCACGGATAAATTCAGAACCATAAAGATATACTGCATGATTTTCATGTGTCCATACCTGAAATATTTGATTTCGTGTGTGTTGTCGTTCATTACTACCAAACCTGTTGATCATCCATTCCCTGCGGCTTTCCGGCATTGATTGAACAGTTTCAATGATCCTTTTGCTGGTGAATTTCTTTATATCCCGGATTGTATTACTTAATTCGCCGGTACTGCTTTGCATAATCGTATGCATATGATTGGACATTATCACAAATGCAAAAACATTCAGGTTTTTATTTTCAATGGCAAATCGAAGACTTTCAATGACAATATCGCGATATACCTGGCGTGTGAAAATATCAATCCAATCAACAATTTGAAATGTTAAGTAATACAACCCTTCCTGATCATTTATTTGATAGCCGGTTGACATAACGGTATCATTCTATTACCATTAACAAATTAAAAGTAATAAGAAAATAGCTATTTAATACAAAAAATTCGAATAAAATGTCTGCTGAATCAGGCAAATGGTAGTCGCAGACTACGTTATAAAGAAGGCGAAGTTAAGAAAACTTCGCCTAGCGGGGGGGCCGAAAGGTTCTAATCCATAATAAACAATAATAAAATGGCTAATCCTATTGATACAACATATCTTGTAATAACCACATTCAAATTCCTGTAATTGACTTTTTTCTTACTGAATAGTAACCATAGAAATGCTGTTCCGCTAATTATCAGCCCACAGAATAAGAGCAGATTACGATTATTATATTGCATTAATTTATAAAGTATGCCTGCCATAAGGATTGATAAACCTAACCCCGATAAAAACGAATGAATCATAGTAATGGGTGGAACCTTGTAGCTTTCTGACTGGAAGATTGATTTAAAACGGATTTCATTAAAAATAAGAAATGAAAAAGAGAAATACAAGAAGCATAATATTAGTAATGGGAACACTATAAAGACGCTATTACCTGGTATATGTAAAATCTTGAAAAACATTCCAAGTGCAAACGTTATCCACAAAATCTTTTCAGTTTTTTGCATTAATCAAGAATTAAGGTTATTGTTAGGTTGGGATTTTGACACAACTCTTTTATTTTATTAAGCTTTATTAATTCCTCTTTGCTTTGCAAAAGAAAATTATAGACAATTTTTTGATTATTATATTCCAATATTATTTTACCCACACCATCCTCAAAGGCTAAATTAAGATAGGGTGTTCCTGTTCTTTTAGCTGGTTGTCCTCTATATCCTGAATATATAAAAGTTATATTCACTTTTTTATCATAAATAATTTTTTCTTTCACCTTATTGATTTCTATTGAAATCAGAGACGAATCAATGTTGAATAAACCAATAATTTCATATCTTTTAATAGCAAAAACCAGTAGTAAATATAAGCCCATGAAAAACGACCCCCAGATTGTGACTGCAAGATCAGGAATGTATTTAATAAAAGGTAGCGGGGAAAAAAATAGTATTATAGAGATAGGCTTAAGAAAAGTAATAAACCTTGATATTCTAATTAAATTAACTTTCATTTTTTTGGATCTTTTGGAACAATAATTTCAACCCCCACGTCCCAGATCCAATCTGTTCCAACCGGGATGTATCTCTCAACACTTAATATGATACTGATAGTTGGTCTAACAAAACGATGAAAGTCATTCAACTCCTGTCCTGTAAAGGGATCTAATCCTGATACAAATGCTGAAGTATTAACAATAATTGAAGTAGGCGTAATGAAACTTCCGGCAAAAAACTGAACAAACTTAGGTGGAACACCGTCATTGCAATCACCTTCAAAGATTTGGTCAACTCTGTTGCCATAATACTGATACCAATAATAGATATTCTTCCAGGAAGATTCTGATTCGCAATACGGATAAGGGCTTCTTATAATTGGAACTCCGTCAGGACCACCCAGGCTGGCAAGTAATAATGTATTTGGATCGATCTTTTCCATCATATCAGCCATTTCTGCATCATATTGTTGATTCAAATAAGCCAAAACAGTTGCGGAAGGTGATTTATGCTCTGTATATTCCCAGCCATTATGATAATCAACATAAGCCATTCCGTAACCCAATGCTTCTTCATCACTTTCAAAATAATGTATGCCCTCACTGGAACTCCAGGACCCTCCATAGGTAGAACGTGCCAAATCATCAACAATACCCCAGTAGAATCCGCCACCTCTCCCTCGCTCGGCGAAGTTTTCTTAACTTCGCCGCTTCTGTTTTGTAGTCTCCGAC
>CAZLLD010000150.1:0-4709 GCA_964560225.1 uncultured Bacteroidales bacterium | reverse complement strand
AATCATTCGTTTTGAAGTTCATCGCATAAAAATAAACGTTGTTGTTTTTCTCCAGGTATCCGACCAGCCACATGATGTAATCCGTATCCGTTAGCATGCCGCCACCGGTTTTGCCGCAGAACCGGTAATTGCCGGTTTGCTCAATCACAATCAGATCTTTGACAATGTCAATGGAGCGGCGGGATATATTGGGTAATTCATAATTGTAAAACCTTTTCAGAAAATCGACCTGCTGATTTGCGCTGATCCGTAACAATCCGGCCAGCCAGAATCGGGTTGGCTGACCAACCAGGTTCTTATTTCCGTAATTAAAAGAATTGACATAATCCTGGTATTTTCTCAATTCTATCTGCGCTGTAAACCCAACGTATACCCACACAGATGAATATTTCATGGCGGTTTTCAAGGTCTGATCCTGGTTCCAGGGTTTATTGGGCCATTCATGTCCATCCCATTTGATGATCTGGTTGGTGTCTTTGATTACACCTTCTTCCAATGCAATGACTGAATGGGGTATTTTGAAGGTTGATGCCGGTATATAGCCCGTATCGCAAAGATTGGCATGGTAGCGAATAAATTCGTTGTCAGTCTGGTTATAAAGCACAAAACATCCGTTAACTCCATATTGGTCAAAGATTGACTTAAAGTTCATTTCAGTTGATTTTTGTGAGAATCCGGTCTGGAATACCCATCCGGTTAATACAAGTAGTAAGAGTGGTTTCATTGTAATTGGGATTATTCAGTGGGACGATTTTTCAGATGATACATTCCAAATATACCAAAGAATTTGTGATTTCTTACGATACATCACCATCATACAGCCGGTTTCGCCCCGAACCCCCACTTCATTCTTTGCATCAGGTATGTAGCATGAAGTGGTACCGGCTATCAAATAGTTGATTGGTTATGGTTATTATTTTACTTTTCAAATTGTTGGCTGGATTGTTTTTACCAATAGTTGTATACAGTTATTTCTTAATGTTGATGTCAAAAAAATTAATAACCAATTTTTCTACATTTGTGTGTATAAGCTTTCTATTTACACTTTCATCGTCTTTATAATATTTTTTTGCTTCTTTTATTAGCATTTCATCTCCAACATTCAGGAAAACATAGTGTCCGATTTTACCTGTTAATTCGATGTATTCTGAAGAAGGTATTTGAGATTTATATACTTTCGCATTCGTTAGGACAGGAGCTATCTGGTCATTTTCTGCCCCGATGATGAGAATTGGTGAAATTACATCTTTAGTTTGCACTTTAGAATTAATTCCAAGTCCTAAGGCAGGAGCAAGTGCAACAAATGCTTTAATCCTGTTATCTTTTAAACGGTAGTTATCACATGGCAATTTCTCGATTAATTTTCTCAAATCTCCCATTTCAGGTATGGTAAATTCTTTTTTGCCCTGATTTGTCTTAGCATTGGTTTTAAGCAAATTACAATTGATTTCAACACCAGCTAAAGCCAAGGAAGTATAGCCGCCAAATGAAAATCCTACTGCTCCTATTCTTGAGGTGTCAATATGGTTTGATAGTGTTTTGTCCGAGATTAATTGAGTTAATACAAAACTCATATCAATAGGTCTCTCCCAATACCTGACGAAGTATTCAGGTATTTTATTATCGAAGGTATTCCCCCAATGATCAGGTGAAGCTACAATATACCCTTGCTTTGCAAGTGCAATTGCCAACCAGGCCAATCCAAATCTATTTCCTCCTGTGCCGTGTGATATGATAATAATTGGAAATCTTTGGTTTATAATTTTTGCATCCCTTATGGTCGGTTCTAATATAAAAGGCAGTTCTGTCTTTCTTTTATTGCCGGTGTCAATATCTGTGGTCGGAAACCAAAGTTCTGTCTTTATTGGTCTATTCCGTACACTATCAATGAAATTTAAAGTTATTTCACCTACATTATAGTTTTGTCCAAAACCAGGATCAGGTATAATAAAAAACAGAACGATTAATAGTCTAATGTTTCTCATTGCAGGGTATTTTTATATGTTCGTAAAGGTACATTCTTTACAAAGGTAAAGAGACATCCTTTACACTAAATTAGAGCTTAACCTTATTGATTGTTATTTCAATCATTGTTTTATCAATCCCAGTTCGCCTGAGGTTGCACAGATGTTCGGCTTAGGCTGTGCCTAAGTCGAATCTATTCTTTCAGGCTTTTTGCCTGACAAAAATAGTTATATTTGTTTATCAGTAAACTCGTTATCATATCAACAGGCTATAAAATAGAAGGTGAAGGGTTGTTTTATTTAACTTTTCAAATTGTTGGTTGGGTTGATATATTTACAAGGAAGATTTATCGGGATATATCAATAGAGAGTCTGAAATATTGCCAACAGCATAAAGACCTAAAGCTATTTGCCTTTGTAATCATGTCCAACCACATACATCTTTTGGCTCAAAGTGAAACAGGAACTCTTAGTGATATTGTTCGCGATTTTAAGAATCACACAAGCAAGAAGTTTTTGGAAGTTATTAATGATCCTATTGAAAGTCGTGGCGACTGGATGAAGATTGTATTTGAATATCATGGTAAATTCAAAAACAAACAAACAAATCAAATTTGGACACATGAAAATCGTGCTGAACATATCTATAGTGATAAATTTATAAAACAGAAAATTGATTATATTCATGAGAATCCTGTTCGTGCAGGTATTGTTGAAAAGCCTGAAGAATACTTGTACTCAAGCGCAAGAAATTATGCAACTCTTGATGGTGTGATTGATGTGATCAGAATGGACGGTAAATGGAATACGGTATCTTAAACAGGCAAAGCCTGTAAACATAGATTCGACTTAGGCACAGCCTAAGCCGAACTGGGGGCTTGCCTCTCGTCCCTTGTCACTATTTTGGGTCTTTCTTTTAGCACTATTTCGCTTTTCTTATAATTGAAACCATGCTGTCAGATGGTAGTCGCAGACAATATTTTATTTAAACCGTAATTGCAAATTACGCTTAGCGAGGGGAATAAAGATCGGCCCGTCAATTGCGTATTACCGGGTGTTACACACCGTTATTATTTCGTTTCATTTATTATTTTTTCAATTGCGTGTTTTGTTGATACGAATTGGTCAATTTTACCATAATTACTGTTTACAGCATAGACAATAGTCGTGTTGTCGCTTGGAAAATAAAGCATATTTGCGTAATAACCAACGGCGTCTCCGCTATGCATATAAACAATTCCCTTATCTGTTTCAATTTTAAAAATTCCTAATCCATAAGATATTGGGAAAAAGTCAGGGTCAGGCTCTTTGGGTGTTTTCCAAGTCAGCATTTTGTTCAACGAACCTGTATTTATTATTTGACCATTCATTAATGCACGAAAAAAAACATTCATATCATAAGGATTTGAAATTAATCCACCGTCTGCTGTGTAATAATCCCAACCACTAAAATATGTGCTTTCTACAACTTGCAAATTACTGTACATGTCTATATAGCCTCTTACTGTTCCATAAGGAACATGTTCTTCGGCTGCAAACTTTGTCATTGTCAAGCCAAGAGGGATAAATAATTTTTCTTCAAAAACTTTATAAAAAGGTTTCCCCTCAATTTTTTCAATCAACATTCCAAGCATAATGTAACCTGTATTTGAGTATCGCACATCTTCACCTGGTTGAAAATAAGATTTTTGATTGTATGCATATTCCAATAAGTCGTTCGGTTTCCATTCTCTGATAAAATCGTTGAGTGACTCGGTTTGAAATTTCAAATTTTGAATGTAGTTGTAAATACCACTTGAATGTTGAAGTAGTTGGCGGATAGTTGATTTGTCAGCATTTTCAATTTTATTAATTACATCTCCTTGTAAATAGGATGAAATTTTATCATCCAAATCTAGTTTTGATTCTTCTGCCAGTTTCAGTACCGCAGCAGCCGTGAACATTTTTACTGTCGAACCAACTCGGCTGATATTACAAGACTGCATATCTACATTATTATGCAAATCTGCTTTTCCACTTGAGCCTATCCACATACCTGTTTGAGTATTATAAACAGACATTATAACCCCAACAACACCGCTTGAAGTCATATCATTTATTACTGAATGGTATTTTTGGTTGTTCGGATTGTTAGAACTGCTGTCAGCAAAATTGAAATTGCAGTTATAAAATGTTGGATTAATATCTTCGCCTTTATCGCAAGCAGTGAACAAAATTATTGCAAGGATTAAATATAATGTTTTAGTCATTTTTCTTACTCTTTGAATGGATATAAAATTTTGCCCCTACGTGTAGGTTGATATGTGTCATTACAGGAATAAAATCAGGTGAATATGGATATTCCGCCCAAGATTGATAACGTATAAATATTTTAGCACTGTTCATACCTGTCTTTTCTAGATAGTAACCAATATCCAGGGAGATTGACGGAAATAATCTTGCGTTGCCTTTATCAGCCTTCTTTTCATAGTGTCCATCAGTAAAGGTAAATTCTTCAGCAGTTGCAAATGTGTGCATATAACCGACGCCGATAAGACCTTCAAAAGCAAGTCCAAATTTTAGTCGGTATTCATATCCCAATTCTGTATTGAGTCCAATGCCTTGTGCCAAATGGTTGTGGTAGAAATAACTAAAGTTTGCAGTCTGAAAAAGGCGGGATTGTTCTTTAACCTTATAATTAAATTCTGTTCCCAATTGAAGTCCCGGGTGAATTGGTGTCGTTATAAACCTTGTAAACGGGATAGC
>CAZLLD010000149.1:0-4734 GCA_964560225.1 uncultured Bacteroidales bacterium | reverse complement strand
CAAATAAGTCAGCAGCTTAGCATTATTGATACCTTTAAAGGCAACTGGAAAGCCATTGAAGGTCAGCAAAGCAAATACCTTAAAGAACTCAGGAAAATAGCCACGATTGAAAGCATCGGTTCATCAACCCGGATTGAAGGGGCAACCCTTACCGATGAAGAAGTAGAAAAGCTTTTGAAATCGGTTAATATAACCAGACTGCAAAGCCGGGACGAACAAGAAGTGGTAGGCTATTATGAAGCATTGGAAATTATTTTGGATCGTTACGCCGATATTGACATAGAAGAGCGTTACATCCATCAAATGCACGGCATACTTTTAAAATACAGCAATAAAGACCAGACCCACAAAGGGAAGTACAAAATCCTTTCCAATCAGGTAGTGGCCAATTATCCCGATGGCACGCAGCGAAACATTTTCAAGACAACAGAACCCCATTTAACGCCCCATGAAATGCAGGGTTTAACTGCATGGACAAACGAAAGGCTGGAAAAGAAAGATTTACACCCGCTAATGATTACAGCAGCATTTGTATATGAGTTCTTATCTATCCATCCATACCAGGACGGAAACGGTCGTTTATCAAGGCTTTTAACTTCTTTGCTATTGATGAAACAGGATTATAAGTTCATACAGTACGTATCTTTTGAAAATATAATAGAAGCTAAAAAGAAGGACTATTACAGGGCATTGATGAAGGGCCAGAAAAACAGGGGCAAAGAAAACGAGCGTATTGATAACTGGGTTTCGTTCTTTTTAGAATGCCTGATTATATTAACTCAAAGGCTTGATGCAAAATATGAAACTTACAGTAAACTGAAAACTGCATTAAATGACCGCCAACAGGTTGTTTTAGCATATATTAAAGAACGGAAAACTACACAGGTAGGCGAACTCGAAAGCCAGTTAAAAGAATACTCGCGGAACACATTGAAAAAGGACCTGGCCTATTTGGTTAAAGAAGGATTATTACTAAAAACCGGTGAAGGACGAGGAGTGCGGTATCACGCAAAAGAATAACCACTTCAACGCGATTCACCTCGCAAGAAATGGTAGTCGGAGACCACAAAACAAAAACGGCGAAGTTAAGAAAACTTCGCCGAGCGCGGGAGGCAGCGGTTTTCAATACACACTGGCCGTTTTTTTTCTTTTGAACACCAACCCCGTTCTGCTGGGTATGTAAAGCAGCAGGTAGTAAGCCGTTCCGTATTTGATGTTGTTGCGTGCAATATAGGCAAGGCTTTCATCCACATTGCCATTGCCTCCGTATGCGCGATTGTCAGTATTCAATACAATACGGTATTTACCCGGTGTGGCTTTGATGCCGTAATCGGTAAATGATTTCTCCGGGTTGAAATTGAACACAAACAGGTATTCTCCACGCTCAAATGCCAGCACCTGATCTGCACGGTTATCCGCAACCAGCCTGCAGAATTTCTCATCATAAAGCCGGCTTTCGGAAATCAGGCTGATCATGTCCCTGTCGAAATCGCCCAGGTAATGGTATTTGAGCAATTGATCGTCTACCAGGTTCCATTGCCGCCTTGCATATTGATAGGACCAGTTGTTGCCTTCCCGCGGGAAATCAATCCACTCCGGATGACCGAATTCATTGCCCATAAAATTCAAATAACCACCTCCCCCCGTAGCCGCTGTAACAAGGCGGATCATCTTGTGCAGGGCTATTCCCCGGTCGACAATCAAACTGGGAATGGTCTTGCTCATGGCAAAATACATTTCCTTATCAAGCAGCCTGAATATGATCGTTTTGTCGCCCACCAATGCCTGGTCATGCGATTCAGCATAAGAGATGGTTTTCTCATCGGCACGCTTGCTGGTTAATTCATAGTACAACTCAGAAACATTCCAGCTTTCGTCCGGTAATTCCTTAATGATCTTGATCCAGTAATCGGGTACTCCCATGGCCATTCTGAAATCGAATCCGTACCCTCCCTGTTCCAAAGAAGCTGCCAATCCGGGCATTCCGCTCATTTCTTCAGCAATGGTAATGGCCCCGGGATTCACCTGTTTGATCAGTTTGTTTGCCAGTGCCAGGTAGGATATGGCATACTCATCCTGCATGCCGTCATAATACATCCCATAGTTGGTAAAGTTTCGCGAAAGGCCATGATCGTAATACAACATGCTGGTCACCCCGTCAAAGCGGAATCCGTCGAAACGGTACTCATCGAGCCAGAACTTGCAGTTTGATAGCAGAAAATGAATCACTTCATTCCTGCCGTAGTCGAAGCACAGCGAGTCCCAGGCAACATGTTCCCTGCGCGTGCCTTCATGAAAATACTGGTAAGGCGTTCCGTCGAAATTTCCAAGTCCTTCCAGCTCATTCTTAACCGAATGGGAATGAACCAAATCCATGATCACCGCGATGCCCATTCCGTGAGCTGCATCTATCAGCTGTTTAAGTTCTTCGGGTGTTCCAAAGCGCGATGATGCAGCATAGAAATTGGAAACGTGATAACCGAATGAGCCATAGTAAGGATGCTCCTGGATGGCCATCAGCTGAATGGTATTATAACCTGCCTTTTGAATACGGGGCAACACATTCAGCCTGAATTCATTGTAAGTACCGGTCCTCCCCTCTGCAGTGCTCATACCTGTGTGTGCTTCATATATCAGTGGCGGACGCGAAGCCGCGTCAATGCAGCTATTTTGCCACCGGTATTCCTCAGCAGGTTCCCATACCTGTGCATTGAAGACTTTGGTACTCTCATCCTGAACCACCCTTCTGACATAGGAAGGAAGCCTATAACCCTGTCCTTTGTTCCAGTGAACCGAGAGTTTGTACAAATCGCCATGACCCAGCAAATCTGGTGGCATTGCAGTCTCCCATACCCCATTTTTTTTCCTTTTCAAACGATACGGGTCCGATTCACTCCAGTGGTTAAATTCCCCGACAATGAAAATATCAGTGGCGTTGGGAGCCCATTCCCTGAAAATCCATCCTTTAGGCGTACGATGCAGTCCAAAGTAAAGGTAACCTGTAGCAAAATCAGCCAGTGTATTCTTCCCGCCGGTCAATTCAGATTCCTTTTCATATACTTTCACTGCCCGCCGGTAGATGATTTCGGAATAAGGCTCAAGCCAGGGATCGTTGGCAGCAATTGCAGGAACTTTTTTCATCATAACAGGTGTGTTTGGACGTGAAATGAATTCACCTTCTAAATTTAGAAATTAATCAAATATATCAGCTCATGAAAAAAACATTTTCAAAATACTGATCTATTTGATGTACGATCTTAGGGTTGTGACATAAACCCAATATATACTGTATTATTTTGTTGCAGATATATTAACTTTGCACCCTCGCGAATTAAGTCAATATTGAAGATAATCAACGACATAACTCAGTTTCATGCCTCGAATCCGGTGGTTACCATCGGAATTTTCGATGGTGTTCACCGGGGACATGTTGAAATTCTCAGGCGAATCCGTGAACTGGCAGCGGAATATAACGGTGAGTCGGTGGTTATTACACTGTGGCCGCATCCGCGTTTTGTGTTGCAGCCTGAAAACAAAGAATTACGGCTTCTGTCGACACTTGATGAGAAAACCAGGTTGATTGCCCGGCATGGTATTGACAACCTGATCATCCTGCCATTCGACCTGAACCTGGCCAACATAACCTATGACAGGTTTGTCAGTGATTACCTGGTAGGGAAGATTGGCGCACGCCATGTCGTAGTTGGCTTCAATCACCATTTTGGTAAAGACCGGAAAGGCACTTTTGAAAATCTTCAGATCAGTGCACGCGATCACAATATCAAAGCCGAAAGGCTGGAGCAGGTGGTCATTGACAACACCTATGTCAGCTCGTCGGCTGTGCGGCATATGATTGAAGAAGGACGCATCGGAGCAGCAAATAACATCCTGGGATACCCCTACTTTATCCAGGGCAAGGTTGTGGAAGGCATTAAAATGGGAAGAAAGCTGGGTTATCCGACTGCCAACATCCTGCTTGACGAGCCGAAAAAACTCCTCCCCCGAAATGGAGTTTATGCGGTGAAGGCAAAAGTAGGCAGCCGCATGCACAAGGGAATGCTCAGCATAGGGCTCAGGCCTACGATTGATTTGCCCGAACACAACAGGACAGTAGAAGTGAATTTGTTCGATTTTAACGAAGACCTCTATGGCAGACACATCCGTATCAGCTTTCTGGAGTGGCTCAGATGCGAAAAGAAATATGACAGCCTGCAGGAATTAAAAGAACAAATTGCAAAAGATAAAGAAGAAGTACTTAAAATTTTCGAAACATTTCCTTACAAAGTTGAGTTAAAATAAATCAAGCTATTTAATAATTATGAAAACTGAGATCATGACTGAATTACTTCCTTACAAGGTTAAAGATATCAGCCTGGCTGATTTTGGGCGCAAAGAAATTGAGATTGCCGAAAAAGAAATGCCAGGTTTGATGGCCATCCGAAAAAAATACGCCGCAGAAAAACCGCTGAAAGGAGCAAGGATTTCCGGCTCGCTGCACATGACCATACAAACTGCTGTGCTTATTGAAACGCTCGTTGCCCTGGGTGCTGACGTACGCTGGGCCAGCTGCAACATATTCTCCACGCAGGATCATGCAGCAGCTGCCATTGCCAAAGCTGGCATCCCGGTTTTTGCCTGGAAAGGCGAAACCCTTGAGGAATACTGGTGGTGTACCGAACAGGCATTAACCTTTCCCGGTGGACAAGGACCCAACCTGATTGTTGACGACGGAGG
>CAZLLD010000148.1:0-4949 GCA_964560225.1 uncultured Bacteroidales bacterium | reverse complement strand
ACTACAGATACAATTTTCATCAGGTGGATTTTTAGATTGACTGACTATACGCAAATTTAATAAAAAAGGTTGTTGCCAAAATTCTCAAAATATCCAATAAACTTCACAAAGATTATCGGTCTTTGCCTGATTTAATTATATTTGTTTACTAACATAAACCACAATAGTAATGCATCTGAAAGGTATCACACAAAGCCTGGTTAGCAGTTCTGACACGGGGAGAAGCAGGATATCTTAATACCTAATGTATGCATTGGTTATGTTGAAAATTGAATTAATGACTCATAAAATTTGGATGTCTCAATGAAAGTAGAACGCACATTTGACCTGTTAACAAGATACAGAAAGCAGTTTCATAAAGCCGATGCGCTCTGCTGCAAGCAAAACGGAGTTTGGCAACAATACTCCTCGGACGACTACATAGATTATTCGTATAGTTTCAGCTATGGCCTGCTTGAGCTGGGAATAACCAAGGGCGACAAGATCATTACCATAACCAACAACCGTCCCGAATGGAATTTCGCTGATATGGGCATAGTTATGATCGGAGCCGTGCACGTACCGGTCTTTTCTTCCCTGGGCACATCCGATTATCAGTATATTATCAGCCACAGTGAAGCAAAACTCATTCTGGTGTCTGACAGGAAAATATTCAAGCTGGTAAATGCCGCAATGCCTGAAACTGAAAGGTCGGTTCCTGTTTATTCCTTTGACGAAATTGAGGGGGTAAAAAACTGGAAAACGATCCTCGAATCAGGAAAGCAGAACGCATCAAAGCATGGTCAAACTGTTGAAACGATAATGAAATCCATTGGCCCCGATGATTTTGCCTCGCTGATTTATACATCGGGAACTACCGGAAAGGCAAAAGGAGTGATGCTCACGCACCGGAATATGGTGAGCAACTTCCTGGCTGCAGCTTCAGTTTTTAAGCTGCAACCCGACGATAAATTCCTCAGCATTCTGCCTTTGTGCCATGTAGGCGGCAGGTTGGGGAATTACCAGACTCAATATAGCGGAGCCAGTATTTATTATGCCGAAAATATGGGAACTATTGCTGCAAACATGGCAGAACTCAAGCCCGACGGCTTTGATGCAGTGCCCAGGATCCTTGAGAAGTTCTATGACGCCATCATCACAAAAGGCAATAAACTTGAGGGATTCAAGAAAAAACTATTCTTCTGGGCTGTTAGTCTGGGACAGAGATACAATCCATATGGCGAAAACGGAATACTCTATGAGGCGAAGTTGAAGATTGCCGACAAACTGATATTCAGCAAATGGCGCCAGGCTTTGGGTAACAAAGTAAGAATTGTGGGATGCGGCGGAGCCAGTCTGCAAGCCCGCCTGGAAAGGGTATTCTGGGCTGCCGGGATAAAAATTATCAACATGTACGGGCTGACGGAAACATCGCCGATCATTACCATCAACCGTACTGAGAGAGGGAACGTCAGGCTGGGTTCAGTTGGGAAAGTAATTGAAGGTGTTCAGGTGAAAATAGCAGCCGACGGAGAAATCCTGTGCAAGGGGCCCAATGTCACTCCGGGTTATTACAGAGACCCTGAGCTGACCAGGCAGGCATTTGACAATGAGGGGTGGTTTTATACCGGAGATGTCGGACATATTGAAGACGGATTCCTCATGGTAACCGACAGAAAAAAAGAGATCTTCAAACTTTCAAACGGAAAGTTCATTGCACCCCAGCTGATTGAAAACATCTTTAAAGAATCACCCCTGATCGATCAGATTATGGTTATCGGCGAACATGAGAAATTCGCCAGTGCATTGATATCTCCTGATTTCAAATACTTTGATGATTGGAAAAAAAACAATACCATCACTTTCGATAATAATGAGGATCTCATCAGACAGCCGGCCGTTCTTTCGTTTTTCGCCAACGAAATTGACAAGTTGAACAAGAGGCTGAGCCCTCCCGAAAGACTCAACCGGTTCCGGCTTGTACATCATGAGTGGTCGCCGGCAACCGGAGAATTATCGCCCACCCTGAAATTAAAACGACAATACATACAGGCCAAATACAGGGATATTATTGACCAGATATACAAGAAATAAAACCTGTTTTCCATAATCCCATCTCAATGAATCTGACAAAAGTAAGTGACAAGAGAACCGAAAAAATGTTTCTCGATACAGCCCGGATTGTATATAAAAACGATACAACCTGGGTATGCCCGCTGGATAAAGACATCCTGGGAATTTTCGATCCGCTTGTAAACACCTATTTCAAACATGGCATTGCTGAAAGGTGGGTCCTGACTGATGATTCAAACAACCTGGCAGGCCGGATTGCCGCTTTCATCGATTACGGCCTGGCCAATTCCTATGATCAGCCCACAGGGGGAATTGGCTTTTTTGAATGCATCCATGACGAAAAAACGGCATTTCTTCTTTTTGACACTGCCATAGCCTGGTTGAAGGAAAAAGGCATGGAAGCCGCAGATGGCCCTATTAACTTTGGCGAAACTGACCGGTACTGGGGACTGCTTGTCAATGGGTTCACCCATCCTTCATTTGATGTTTCCTATAATCCGCCTTATTACAGGCAGTTCTTTGAATCCTACGGTTTCCAGGTATACTATAAGATGGAAGGATTTCACCTTGACATCACAAAACCATTGCCCGACAGGCTTCAGAAAATTGCCGGCCGGATACTCAGCCAGCCCGGTTACGAATTCCGCCACTTCAACTGGAAAGATGAAGAAGCAATGACGCTTGACTTTGCCACAGTGTTTAATGAAGCATGGGCCTCTTTCAAAGAGAATTTTGAACCGCTTGATCCGGCATATATAAGGGCTGTACTTAAGAAAGCCCGGCCCATAGTTGATGAAGAGTTTATCTGGATTGCCTATCATTCGGGCAAGCCCATTGGAATCTACCTGATGTTCCCCGATCTGAATATGATTCTGAAACATCTGAACGGAAAAATGCGCTTGCCGGATATGATCAAATTCCTGTGGCTAAAAAAAAGAAAGGCGATGACCCGGGCGAAAGCTGTGCTGATGGGTGTTATTCCCCAGTTCCAGAACCGCGGTATTGAATCAGCTTTTATACATAACCTGCAGGAAGTCTTCAGGCGAAAATCACATTATACCGAAATAGAGTTCTCATGGGTGGCTGATTTCAATCCCCGGATGAGAAAGATTTTCATTGCAGTAGGCTGTGTTCCGGCAAAGGATTACATAACATATCGGTACCTGTTTGACCGCACAAAAGAGTTTAAACGTTATCCCATTCCCCATGAAATATGACGTGATCATCATTGGAGCAGGTCTTGGCGGGTTAATAGCCGGGGCCAAACTGGCAAAAGAAGGGAAAAAAGTTCTTGTTGCTGAACAGCACAGCGTACCGGGAGGTTATGCCACTACATTCCAAAGGAAGGATTTTCTGTTCGAAGTGGGATTGCATGAGATGTACGGTCCTGCTCCGGGGGATATGGAAACCCGGATATTCAATGAACTGGAGGTATTTAATGCGGTCAGTTTCATTCGTATTCCTGAATTCTACAGGTTTGTCAACGGTCGCGTTGATGTTACCCTGCCTCATGATCCGGCTATAGCCACTGAAAAGCTTTGTGCCCTTTTCCCCGGTGAAACGGAAGGAATCAACGCCTTTTTTGCCCATTTGCTAAAACCCAGGAAGAAAGCCGCAGAAAATGACCTTCCGGATATGAGCCTGGGCGCATTTATTGATTCAATAATACACAACAATGAATTGAAACTCATACTGCTGGGTAACCTGGGATATTACCACGATGATCCTTACTCCCTTTCGCTGGCATTTTATACTGGTGCCCAGGGAAGTTATTTTTCAGGTGGGGCAAGTTTTATCAAAGGCGGGTCGCAGCAGTTGTCGGATTATCTCATGGGTTATATAAGAAATCATGACGGAGAAGTTCTTTTAAGCCACACGGTAACCGGCATTATCACCGAAGATCGGAAAGCTGCCGGGATATCGTATAAAAGAAAAGTCAATACCGCTTCAGAAGTTTCGGAAGCCCGGGCAGATGAAATTATTGCCAGTGCAGCCATGCCCAATATTGCAGCGCTTTTACCCACGGAATATGGTGCGGTACTGAAAAATGAATTGCAGCATCAGAAAACGGGGCCTTCTCTTTTAACGGTCTATTTAGGCTTCAGCAAGCCCCTGCGCGACCTGGGATATCAGAGTTACTCGACCTTTATTTACGACTCTGCCGTGACCTCGCCCCGCGACATCCTGAGCAATAACACAGACGGCTATGAACGGCGGAACTTCACCTTTGTTGATTACAGCCAGGTTGAATCAGGACTTGCACCGGCAGGCAAAGGAGTCGGCGCGATCTGCTGCATTGACCGACTGGAAGACTGGGAAAGCCTTGACAGAAAAGCTTACCTGGACAAAAAGAAGCAGGCGGCTTCAACTTTGATTCAAAGGCTGGAGCAGGTATTTCCAGGAATCAGCGGCATCATTGAATACCAGGATGCAGCTACGCCGGCTACACTCAAACGATACACCCTGAACCCCGAAGGGGCGGTTTATGGTTTTGCACAGTTGCCATCGAGAAAAGCCATTGACACATCCCTGCTGCCCGATAATCTGCATTTTGCCTCGGCCTGGGGAAAAACCGGCGGCGGATTTTCAGGCGTCATTTATGGCGGATACCTTTGCGCCATGGGTATTTTGAGAAAAAGGAGGGGGTAATAGTTTACCTTACTCCCGTTCGTCGGGAATTCTACCTATAGCTCTTCATGCCAGGAAGAGCTTACGCCCTTTCAGGGCTTATATTCAATGTATTGACTTTTACACAGGGTTTCACCCTGTGCTATTTGCTGATGCCCTTTCAGGGCAAAATCTTTTGCGGCTGTTTGAGCCCTGAAAGGGCATTATAGCATCAGCCCAGGGCATCGCCCTGGGTTTTGTGTAAGTTCTCAAACATAAGCCCTGTAAGG
>CAZLLD010000147.1:0-4957 GCA_964560225.1 uncultured Bacteroidales bacterium | reverse complement strand
ATACAGTCATCCTACATTCAGACCAAGTATTTCACCATCATGAGGACCAATATTTATGAAGAGATCATGATGCTGTGTTTTTTAGCCGGCTTTTTCCTCTTTGCTTTTGCAAAGGAAAAAACGGAACTGAAAGAATATGAAGCGTTGCGTAACAGTTCCTGGAGAATGGCCATCGTGCTGAATACTGTCATGCTGGCCTGCTCCATTTTGTTCATTTATGGAAAAGGATTTGTGGCATTGATCCTGTTGAATATGGTCTCCGTCTTTATCTTCTACATACTTGTTTTTACAATCAAAAAGACAAGATTGAAACCGGCAGGTAAGGAGCACCACAATCAGCGCTGATAATTGGTCTGATAGCCGGATAAATAGCGGCTAATACAGTATCGGATACACCACAGGATCGCATTTCAGAATTCCATGGGTTTTGATTTCTGCAATGGCGGCATTAATTTGTTTGAGCGTGCATGCCTGTGTTTCGATGGAAAACAGCGCTTTGTCGGACACATGCCGGTTGTGCGTTACGGTATAGATATTGATATTTTGACGGCCGATTTCAGTGGTGACCAAACCGGTAATACCGGGTCGGTCCTCGGTTTCAAAGGTAATCACATAGGGCAAAGTGTAATCTTTCAGTCCTTTGAATTTCAGATTACCCATGGGCAATACCCGGTTCATCCGGTCGTTGTATCGGGCAATAAATAGAATATCTGCCACAATTGAACTTGCCGTTTCGGAAGAACCTGCCCCAGCACCAATCAGGATGTGTTTTCCAGAGTATTTATTAATGACCCGAATGGCGTTGGTGGCCCCGTTCACACCTGAGAGGATGTTTTCGCTTTTCACCATCATCGGACAAACGCCTCCGTATAGAAATTCTCCGTCGTGCCGTGCAAAACAGATGAGCTTGAACCGGGCATCAATTTCGCGTGCATAGTCCATGTCGGTATTAGAGATATGCTGTATTCCCTGGTATCTGAGCTCTTCCATGGTAACATCAATACCAAAGATCAGCTTCATCAGAATGATCAGTTTATGGGCTGCATCGCCCCCGCTGATATCAAGCGTCGGGTCGGCTTCGGCATAGCCGGCCTGTTGTGCAAAAGTCAATGCCTGATCAAAGCTCAGGTTTTCATCAATCATGCGCGACAGGATGTAATTGCTGGTCCCGTTAAGAATGCCCGAAACGGATACGATCTGGTCACCAGTGAAACTCTCCTTGATGGTTTTAATGATGGGAATGGCACCGCAAACAGCCGCCTCAAAGCCAACCGAGACATTGTTTTCTTCGGCTGCTTTGAATATGGCCTTTCCCCGTTCGGCAAGAAGTGCCTTATTGGCTGAAACCAAATGCTTGCCCGATTTGCACACATTCACGCACAGGTTAAAGACAAAATCACCCGTACCTCCAACTGTTTCAACTACCAGATCGATATTGCGATCGTTCAGAATTTCTTTGATGTAATTATTGGCTTCATCAACAGTAAGTTTCTTCCCTCCTCCACAAAAAGCTTCCTTTGCAATTCCAAAACGCTGCATGGCACTCTCGGGATTAAGCTCTACAATTTTGGCAATTTTTACAGGTCTTCCCGCCCGTTCATTCAGGGTATGGTTCATTTCACTGAGGATTTTAACCACGCCGCCGCCAACGGTTCCGCAGCCAATAAGGGCAACATTAAAAGAATTCATTGTGATAAAAGATCTTGTGTTAGAGCCCGCAAGATAGTTAAAATTGCGATATATCTTAAGAAGTGCCTAAACTGATCCCATTTACCAAATTCAAATAAAATCTTTTAAATGGACAAAAATCAGTTTTACCTGTTTGTTGTGGTTTACATCACAACACATGTGATCCGAACCATTTATGAGTATCTGAAGCAAAAAGAATTCGAGATACAAACCTTCTTATGTTAGAGCCCTAATGTCCTAAATTCATTTCTAAGAATACACCTACTGCATCCCAAAGATTTTTTAAATTAGGATACTTATACCCCGAACCGAATCCGTGCTCTACCTTATCGGAAATATGCACCTCATATCCGATTTCATATAATTTATCAGGCTGTCTGTTGTAATCTGAAAGTGCATTTATCGCGAATGGTATAGAGGGAATATCCATATTGTCATAATTACCTGCTAAAACCACTATATGAGGATAACGATACCCGGCATCGTACATCTGTTTACTATATATGTGACTGCTACGGATAGTCTGTGCACTGAAGTTTCTACCCAACAAGAAGGATCCATAGGAGTATATCAGCGCAGAAACATTTGATGGGACGCTGTCAATCCGGTCACAGACATAATCTTTCAACGGCTTTTTAAGCACGTCGGTCGCATATTGAGCAGGAGTCTTATCAAAATACTCAAAGGTCATAATATGCGTGAAATTCCCCTTACTACCGCCTATTGAAGCTATCTTTTTCGGATCAATCCCTAGTTTTTTGGCATGAAAGCGGATGTACCGGATAGCACGTTGTGCATCAAGCTGCAATCCGTAATAACTTCTGTTCACCGTATTCATCCTACCCTGCAGGGCAAAAACATTGAATCCCAATTCATTGAATGTTTTTGCAATCAGTGCAAGTTCATCGTAAGCACCCCGGATGGAAGGAATGGTAATGATGGTGCCTTTGGCTTCCGAAGGATTCTTGAGTCGATAATCTATCAAAAAGGGTCTAAAACCGGGATCGTCAGCCAGCCAGGCATCGGCGCTGTCAAGTGAATTGTCCTCCCTTCCTCCGGGCACCGGGATGGTCTGATG
This sequence comes from uncultured Bacteroidales bacterium, assembly GCA_964560225.1. Lineage (GTDB taxonomy): Bacteria > Bacteroidota > Bacteroidia > Bacteroidales > UBA10428 > UBA5072. The sequence continues at coordinate 2,190 of CAZLLD010000147.1, read as the reverse complement.
GCCTTCCCAGATATCCAAAGCTACCTCATTGAATTTGTGAATCTGTAAGAGAGATTCGTATGAAGTCTTCAGATTTTCGAATGCACGGAGCATTTCATCTGTTGGTTGAGCTGCATTACGGAATATGCTGTTATAAGAGCCATTACGGTCAATTGCCATCCAGTTTTCAAAAAACCCCAGAAAACCCTTTTCCTGGAATGCTGCCGGATACAGGATAGCTTCACGTGATTTCAGATAGATCTGAGTGTAATTGTTCACAGAGGGCTGAGCATTCATAAAGCCTGATATGGAACCCAACATGACCAGCAGGAAGAAGTACTTTTGCACAATTTTTTTCATAATGATTGGAATTATTTCATTAACCAGAAAACTTTATAACATTGATGATGCAATATAACCAAAATTTGCTATTCTAATTGCATCTTTTAAGAATAGCAGGTATATCTTATGAATTCACCAGTCAAATAAAACACGCAGGTTCATGGACAATATGAAAATTTCGCATACATGTTCCTAAAACACCTGGCATATGATTACCAAAAAAAATTCAAATAAAAGATACAAGATATTGTAACAATTTATATCTTCGTTTCGTTTTTAGACGAAATACTAAATGATGGAAAGTACCAAAACAAGTTACTTAACAGAACAGCAGGAAAAGGTTGCCCGGTTTTCAAAAGCCTTGTCGCATCCTGTAAGGGTTTTTATTCTTGATTACCTGGCAAGGAATCATAATAAATGTTGTTACAGCGGCGATATGGCCGAAGAATTGCCCATTGCCCGCTCAACACTTTCCGAACACCTGAAGGAATTGAAGAAAGCCGGACTGATACAGGGTGAAATTAATCCGCCCTATATTAAATATTGTATCAATCGTGAAAACTGGGAGGAAGCCCAAAAAGCAATTAGTAAATTTTTTAATTTGAAAATTTGAAAATTTGAAAATTTGAAAATTTTAATTCAACAAATCAACAGATCAACAAATATATTGGTATGGAAATAAAAATCTTAGGTACAGGTTGCCCCAAGTGCAAAACACTTGAAAAACTTACCCGTGAGGTAGTGGAGCAAAACGGTTTTAGCGCTAACATTACTAAAGTTGAAGATATTGTAGACATCATGAAATACAACATCATGGCTACCCCTGCCCTGGTTGTAAATGAAAAGGTGGAGATCAAAGGACGCGTTCCTTCGGCCGATGAAATCAAACAGGTATTGTCAAAATATTAAGAAAAAATTGCCACAGATTCACAGATTATAGTAAATGCAATATTCTGAAGATAAATATCCTTTGCAGAAAGAATCCTATGAGATCATAGGAATATGCATGGAAATTCATAGAATTTTAGGAAAGGGATTATTGGAGATTGTATATAAAGATGCTATTGAATACGAATTTAAACAAAGGAATATTCAATATGAGAGAGAAAAAAAATATGAAGTTGTATACAAAGGAATAATTCTACCTCATTTCTTCTATGCAGATTTTGTTGTATTTGATAAAATAATATTGGAAGTAAAAGCACAAAAGGGAATAGTTGATGAACATATAAGCTGGGTGATAAACTATTTGGCTGTTTCAAGGTGCCAGTTGGGATTGATTGTAAATTTTGGAGAGAATTCTCTAGTAACAAAACGAGTAATACTATAATCAGCGAATCTGTGGCAAAAATAAATATGCCACAGATTCTCAGATTGAAGTGTAAAATTAAACCAAGAAAATATGAAAAAAATCATGATGTTCAGTTTTGCCCTTGCAATGTTATTGGGCGCCTGGTCGTGCAACGCACAAACAACCAAAAAGGAAGACAAAACCAAGGCTTCTGCCAAAGTAGAAGCTTATTACTTCCATTTTTCAGCCAGGTGTGTTACCTGTAAAGCTGTTGAAGCTGAAGCCAAAGCTGATATTGAAAGTTTGTATGGTGGCAAAGTCAGCTTTCAATCGGTAAACCTTGATGAGAGTTCCAGCAAAGCACTTGCAGAGAAATTGCAGATTGGTGGTCAAACTCTGCTGATCGTTAAAGGAGATACTAAGATTAATCTTACCAACGAAGGTTTCATGTACGCCCGTAACAACCCTGAAAAATTTAAATCCATTATTAAAGAGAAAGTTGACCCCTTAATCAATTAAGAATTGATGGATTTCTTTAACAGCATATTGGAAAACAGCACCATGCCGTGGCTTTCGGC
>CAZLLD010000146.1:0-4973 GCA_964560225.1 uncultured Bacteroidales bacterium | reverse complement strand
TGTGCCGATCCGTTTGGCAATGCCAACGGGGTTACCGGCCCCTCGGCCAGCGGCTCACTGGGTTTTGCCCTGGGCGATGCGCAATATGCCGACCAGGTCATCGTAGTTACCGACAACCTGGTTCCTTTTCCGTGTGTTCCCTGGCAGATACCGGGCAATTACGTTGATTATACCGTAAAGGTTGACCGGGTGGGCATTCCCGAGAAGATCGTTTCGGGTACCACCGAGGTGACCAAAAGTCCCGACCGGCTGCTCCTGGCCGAACTCACTGCCCGATTTTGCGAAGCAACCGGCATCATCCGCGAAGGGTTTTCGTTTCAGGCCGGTGCGGGAGGAACAGCCCTTTCGGTAGGCAATTACTTTGCCGATATCATGCGCAAAAAGGGCATCAAAGCCCGCTTTGCCCGGGGAGGCAGCAACAAATACCTGGTACAAATGCTTGAGGAAGGACTGGTGGAGTATATCCTCGACGGGCAGACTTTTGACCTCGAGGGTGTGCGGTCGATACGCGACAATCCACGGCATGTGATGACCAGTCCCTTTACCAGCTACAACTACCACAGCAAGGGCAATATTGCCGGTATGGTGGATGTGGTGGTACTGGGTGCTACTGAGATCGACCTGAATTTCAATGCCAACGTGGTGACGCATTCCGACGGGTATTTGTTGCATGGTATTGGTGGCTGGCAGAATTGCCTGTTTGCCAAAAATGTCATCCTGCCTGTTCCGTTGTTCAGGGACAGAATTCCGGTGATCCGCGATGAAGTGACCACCCTGTGCGGCCCGGGTGAGCTGATTGACGTGGTGGTCACCGAAAGGGGGATCGCCATCAATCCGCTGCGTGCCGATCTGATTGAAAAGGTAAAGGGATCCGGATTGCCAGTCAGGACCTTGCAGCAATTGAAGGAAGAGGCAGAACAGATTTGCGGGAAACCACAGCCTCCGGCATTTACCGATAAGATTGTGGCAGTCATCAAATGGGTGGACGGAACGGTGATTGATGTGGTGAGAGAAGTAGCGAGCAGTTAGCTGCGAGCTATGAGCTGTGAGCTGCGAGCTGTGAGCTGTGAGGATAATGATTCGTTATTTGGCTCGAAGCTCGTAGCTCAAGGCTCGAAGCTCGTATTTGATGCCATCATTAAAACAGTATACTACAATGTCCAAACCTACAATCGTAACAATGCCCGGCGACGGAATTGGTCGCGCGGTGATGCAGGAAGCCCTCAGGGTGCTTGAAGCTTCAGGATTTGAAGCCAGTTATGTGGAAGCCGATATTGGATGGGATTTCTGGTGCCGCGAGGGAAATGCATTGCCCGAAAGAACAGTGAAATTACTGGCAACGCATAAGGTAGGCCTCTTTGGTGCCATCACATCGAAACCCAAGGAAGAAGCCGCTAACGAACTGGCCGGGCACCTGAAAGGCAAGGGATATATTTACGCCAGTCCCATTGTGGGCATGCGGCAGCATTTCAACCTGGATATCTGCATCAGGCCCTGCCATACCTACAAGGGGAATCCGCTCAACTTCATCCGCAGGGGAGCCCGCGGAGAAATTGAGGAACCCGAAGTGGATGTGGTGGTATTCCGGCAGAATACGGAGGGATTGTATTGCGGCGTAGAATGGAGCAATCCGTTGGGGATTGTTTATGAAGCGCTGAAAAGCCATAAGAGCTTTGTGAAGAATTTTGGCTTGGTCCCACCCGAAGAAATTGCCGTTTCCACGCGCATTTTTACCCGCAAAGCCACCGAAAGAATACTTCGTGCAGCTTTTGAGCATGCAGCTCATTATGGATACCGGTCGGTTACACTTTGCGAAAAGCCCAATGTGATTCGCGAAACTTCAGGCATGATGTACAATATGGCCCGGGAAATGCAGCGGGAATACCCGGCCATTGAACTGTGGAATACCAATATCGACGCCCAGATGATGTGGCTTACCAAGAATCCTGAGGACTATGGCGTGATAGTGGCCGGCAACATGTTCGGCGACATTGTGTCAGATGGATTTGCCGGTCTGATAGGCGGACTGGGTTTTGCCTGCAGTGCCAATATTGGCGAAAATATTGCCGTGTTTGAACCCACGCATGGCTCGGCACCCAAGTATGCCGACTACCCGGTATCGATTGTGAATCCGATTGCCATGATCGAGTCGGCCTGCATGATGCTGGATCACCTGAACCAGCCTCAGAAGGCTGCCAAAATACGAAAAGCAGTGGCTGCGGTTATAGCCGAAGGCAGGGTACGAACCTATGATATGCTGAAGATGAAGGGGAGTCCGGATGTGCTGCGCCATGGTGCAGCATCTACGAGAGAGATGGGGGATGCGGTGGTGGAGAAAGTGATTAAGAAATGAAAGATTTAAGAACCAAGAGCCAAGAACCAAGACAGGGACAAGAGACAAGCCTGCCTGCCGGCAGGCAGGTGACGAGAGACAAGCAAGAAAAGCTGTGGTGTAAATATTATTGACAGCTTGTTAGAGCGATGTCCCCTGCCTACCGGCAGGCAGGCCCTCTGGAGGGGGCTGGGGGAGGAAAGAGTAGAATTAAATAATTGAGAGTAATGTTACAAACTGTGAAGTTTTGCCACATAAGCCTGAAATAACCGGCAACAGCAGCAGTAATTTTGTTGAACAGCTGAAACAAATAATAGTATGAGTGATATTATGGAACTATGGCCGGAACTGGAGTGGATACAGGATCAGGACCTTCGGGAAAAAGTAGCCGCAACCTGGATGCTGGCCCTGCAGAAAAGTGCGCTCAATGCGGATGATCTGAAAAGGATCCCTTTTACCCTTCTGGCAGGACCTGATCTGAAGGTGAGTTTTATGGATCACAAACGTTCTGTGGTGCATATAGCAAGGGAAAGCGGATTGAAGTTCAATGAATTTTTTAAGGATGAGCTGCCTGTGAATATGGATGTGCTGATTGCCGGAGCCATATTGGCCGATGTGGGTAAGTTGCTGGAATATGAAAAGGATATGAATGGAAAATGCATCCAGGGAACCTACGGATCGTACCTGCGACATCCTTTCTCAGGAGTTTCACTGGCCGAACAGTGCGGTGTGCCGGCCGAGGTATGCCATATTATCGCGGCACATGCCGCTGAAGGCGACCTGGTAAAGCGTTCCACTGAGGCATATATTGTACATCATGCGGATTTTATGACGTTTCTGCCGTTTAAGAACCAAGAGCCAAGACAGGGAAAAGTGATGAGGGACAAGGGACGAGCAGGAAGTAAACATGAAAGTTATTATTGACAGCCTGATAGAACGCTGTCCCCTGCCTACCGGCAGGCAGGCCCTCTGGAGGGGTCTGGGGGAGGAAGGTTCACAAGTTCTTTTTTTGAAAATATATACTGAAAGAAGGTATGTTTTAAATAAGACACCATGACAATCATTGAGAAAATACTGACAGAGCATTTGAGAGATGGAAGCGGCAGTGGCAGCGGTTTTGTGAAACCCGGAGATATTGTGGATGTGGTTATTGATGTGCGGATGGCGCGCGACTTTGGTGGCGCCGGCGTGGTGAAGCACCTGGAGCAGTATAATCTTACCATTGCCGACCGTAGCAAAACCTTCTTTACATTCGATTGCAACCCGACAGGATCGGATCAACAGTATGCCACCAACCAGCAGAAATGCAGGCTTTTTGCACGTGCGCATCAGATTGACGTATATGATATCAATGCCGGTATCGGCACACACCTGGCCATGGATGAGGGACTGGCTGTACCTGGATCGACCCTGGTTTCAACCGATTCGCACGCCAACATCATTGGGGCCATTGGTGCTTTCGGACAGGGAATGGGCGACAGGGATATCGCCGCCGCCTGGTCGCGCGGATCGGTCTGGTTCAGGGTGCCTGAATCAGTTAAGATCACCCTTACGGGAGACCGGCCCGAAAACCTGTCGGCCAAGGATATTGCCCTGAATTTGCTGAAGGTATTCGGTGCTGACGGGTTGTTGGGATACGCCGTGGAATTGTACGGTGAAGAAGCAGAAATGTTAAATCTTGATGAACGAATCACCATATCTTCAATGGCTACCGAAATGGGAGCCATAGCCATCATCATTCCTCCGTCGTCAGAGGTAATTGTCTGGTGTCGCGAACATTCATACCTGCCGGTCAATCCGGTTTACGCCGATCACGATGCCCGATATTTCAAAACCATCGAACTGGACATCAGTTCGTTCAGTGTTGCTGTGTCACTGCCCGGACAACCCCATCATGTAACCCCGGTCACTGACCTGGGCCGCGTGAAAATTGATTCGGCCTTTGTGGGCAGCTGTACCAACGGCCGGATTGATGACATGAAGGAGGCGGCACGAGTGCTTAAAGGCAGAAAAGTCGCCCCGGGCGTTGTGCTGAAGATTGTGCCATCGACCGATGAAGTATGGAATGCCTGTTTGCGCCAGGGGTATCTTGATATCTTCAAATCGGCAGGTGCTCTGGTGGGCAACGCCGGGTGCGCGGGTTGTGCATCCGGACAAATTGGTCAGAACGGTCCGGGTGAGGTTACCATCAGCACCGGCAACCGAAATTTCGCCGGAAAGCAGGGGAAGGGTGATGTATACCTGGCATCGGTTTCTACCGCCGTGGCCTCTGCCATTGCGGGATATATCACCACTGCTGATAACATACCCGATCATCCGCAGGTTTCAGAGCCAGAAACCTGCAGGGATGAATTATCGGACAGACCCAACGCAAGAAGCCAGAAACATGCAGAAGTAAAGCAGGAAAAAGTGATGGTCATCGAAGGCCGGGTGTGGCTGATTCGGCTCGATAACATCGACACCGACATGATCTATCACAACAGGCACCTGGCTGTTACCGATATCACTGAAATGGGCCGGTATGCACTCGGTAACCTGCCCGGCTGGGAAGATTTTCCGCAAAAGGCGCAGCCCGGGGATATCGTCATTACCGGAAAAAACTTTGGTTCGGGCAGTTCGCGGCAACACGCGGTGGATTGTT
>CAZLLD010000145.1:0-4976 GCA_964560225.1 uncultured Bacteroidales bacterium | reverse complement strand
ATAGTCAAAATTTTATCAAGTAGCTTTTGGACGGAGTTTGTTTGCTTGCTGCTAAACGTTCACCGGTATGCGCAGTTGCCGATTCATGGGCGCTCGCTTGTCGTGTTACCCGAAAGATAGCGCAATGAACAACCATTAGCAACCCCTCCACGCGGCACCCGACCGCAGGGAGCTCACGAGGTCCATCAAATTAATCAACCGTAAGGGGTTCAAAAAGGCTTAACGAGTAATTGCGTATGACCGGTTGTTAGCAAAAGTGCTATTTAATTCTATTAATCCAGTTTTCGATTTTAATATCAGAGATTCGCTCAAATGCCTTAACGTTCTCGGTAACCATTATTAAATCGTTTTCAGTCGAAGTACAACCAATTAACAAATCAAAATCGCTTATCATTACTCCTAACTTCCTAAGCCTGGCTTTTTCTCTTCCGTATTTGTATATTGAATCAAAAATTGGAAGAATAGCTACCTGAGCAGCAAATTTCTCTATTATATCGTGATTCTTTTGTGGATTTTCACTGCTTTCAGCACCAAATACTAATTCTGCTAATGTAATTTCTGAAATCGCGCATTTTTTTAAACCAAGACTTTCAAACTTTTCGATGAGATTAAACTTACCTCGAAAAAAATGAATACAAATATTCGTGTCGAGTAAATATTTCATTCAAATGACTCGATATCTCTGTTATTTACTCTTGCATATCTAATATCCTTAATAATTGTATCTGAATCCTTGGAATCATCCCATGCACCGTAGATACTTTTCAAATCAAATGATGAATCGTCTTTAGTTTCCAATGATTCAGTCAATTTAATGATTAATCTCTTTTTGGAATTATTATCCAGTCTACGCAAGAATCCAAAGTATTTATCAAGGGTTCTATTTGTTATTGCTATACTGGCCATTGTTTTTTCTACAAATATAAGAATATATTATGGAGACTGCAATTTTAGCATTTTTGCTAAACGTTCGCCGGTATGCGCAGTTGCCGATTCATGGGCGCTATCGAGTCGTGTTACCCGCAAGTTAGCAAAATGGACCAACTTTAGCAACCCCTCCACGCGGCTACCGACCGGAGGGAGATCATGAGGCTCAACCATATAATCGACCAAAGGAAGTTCATAAAGGCTTATCGAATGACCGACCGCAGGGAGCTCATGAGGCCCATCATATTTTCGACCAAAGGGAGTTCATAAAGGATTCACGAATAATTGCGTATGACCGGGTGTTGGAGGTAGTGTTAGTGAATATTTAATCCTTTGATTCTTTCGAAATGCTTCTTGTTTAAGGTTTTCAAGGGCAATTCAAAAACTAAACAAGTCGCAGCAATGAAAATATCCCGAAAATCAATCATTGTATTGTTAAGGCGCAGTTGATGATAGATTTCAGCAGCTTTCCTTGAAACACTTTCATCAAAGGGCAGCACAGGTAAGTCTTCAGTAAGTAATTTTACATCCTTTTTCTTATTATCATCCGTAGCGCCCATTAAAAGCTCATATATTGTAACAGATGAAATGTAAAGCTGCGTAGAGTCTGGAATTGCAAATAGAGTGGTCTTCTTCTTGTCCTTTGCCCTTAAGTATTCTATAAAGATACTGGTGTCAACTACCATTTTTCAGGTCTCCATGTAGAATTAAAGAGTTTTTGATTTTCTTGAAAAACTTCAATATCTGAATCTGACCAAGTGGTTACACCAAGTATCTTTTTTTTGTATGATGAAAGAGAATTGTTCTTTTTTCCCCTCTGCTTTTGAAGAAGGAAATCCAAGAAATCATTTACCTCTTTTCTTGCATTATTACTTAATAAACTGTATTTTAACACTATATCAGCCATATCTTATTATTATTAAGCAAATTTAGCAAATCTTTATGAATTATTTAGGCTGTAAGTCTCTGTCTTTTAACATTACCTCCAGACGTTTACCGGTATGCGCAGTGCGGGGTTCAAAGCACTTACTTGTCGAGTTACTGCAAGGGTTAATAAATGAGCTATAAATAAAACAGGCACTGCACCCCGCATTGCGTATGACCGCTTGTTGTAGCACGTTTTATTTATATGCTTCTTTATGATTCTTGATTATTGGTTGTTTCATAACCATTCGGTAACATTCTTCTGGTTTTGTTGCATAAATTTCAAATCTTTTCAAAAGGTCATCGACCAATAATCTCCATTCTTCATAACTTTCCTTTTCTGCAGATAAATAAACTTTCCGAATGTAGCTATTACTAATCTCCTGATAAAAGCTCCATGCAGAATCTCGTGCATGCCAAGCTAAACTAGTTCCAACCCCAGTAATTAAGATAGTATCAGGATTAGCTTTAATTTTATAGAAATTCATTGAATCTGTTTCAATTGCCATAAAATTGTGATAATCCCTTAGAAGTTTTCGTGCAATCCGTGAGCTTAATTCTGCCATATCAAAAAGCAATTGCCCATCTCTAATATCCTGATAATCTTTGATAACATATGAACAAGCCTTTTCAAAAGCAGGTGAAAAATACACTTTCTCTAGTTTGTTTCTTCTATAATTCTTGGGTATATCAACCTCGACAAAGATACCCAAACAGGGAATAGCACAATACCCTTTTTCTTCACAGAATTTTATGTCTCCAGGTTTAGGTTCACCTTGAAAATCTATTAGAGTCAATTTTCTATCAGATTGCCAAAAAATATGAGTCTCTGATTCAGTTATAAATTTTTGGTCTTGGCCAAATGATATAATGAATTGACTAGAAAAATAAAAAGCAAATAAAATTGAAAATATTATTTTCATAACTTTATATAGTCAATTTACTGTAATAGTGTCACCTAAAATGCAGCTAACGTTCACCGGTATGCGCAGTTGCCGATTCGGAGCGCTCGCTTGTCGTGTTACCCGAAAGATAGCCAAGTGAAATGACATTAGCAACCCCTCCACGCGGCACCCGACCGCAGGGAGCTCACGAGGTCCATCAAATTAATCAACCGTAAGGGGTTCAAAAAGGCTTAACGAGTAATTGCGTATGACCGAATGTTAGGGCACGTTAATTTTTAATATTTCCATAATGTTTTTCTAATGTTCTATTTATTATCTGTTCAAGGTTTTTAATGTTTTCTGTACTATATCCTATTAATCGGTCAACCACTTTTAAATCCTGATCGATAATAATATGAGTTGGGAATGAGGTGATACTATAATCATCATTATCTACTAAAACTATCTGATAATTAAAAGGATGCTTTAGTAAAAAGCCATTTTTAAGCAATTCTATCGATGTAGAAATAGCGGGAGCAATAAATACAACTTCCTTATCCTTCATTCTTTCCACTAATAAATTAAGCTCAGGTATCTCCAAAATGCACGGGCCACATGTTATACTCCAAAAATTTAAAACTATTACTTTTCCTTTCAATGTATCAGAGGAAAGGGAATTGCCATTGATATCAGTATAGGAGAAGGAAGCAATTGATTGACCTTTATTATATGTTACTCGTTTGCCAAATCTTGGATCCACGAATTTTGAAAATGCAGTGTCTAAATTAGGAAGCAATTCAATAATTTGATCAAATTGCACTTGATTAGAATAAGGGGTAGTATAAAACCAATTCTTACCTTTATCATCTGATATTCCAAATATATAGTTGTCGTGATTGTGAAATTTATTTAAAATTAAAGCTTGATATTGACCATTAATAGCTGAAGTTTTAAGCACTTTAGTTATTTGTATTTTAGTAGTATCATTTTTTGTCATATTTTTCCAAAAGTCTGCAACTTTTTCTTTGTTTGCTGTGTCGTTCCCATAAGTTTGTGGTAAAAGACAATTTACATAATTTAGGAAATCCTTATTATTATAAAAGGTGTTCATTTGGTTTGCATTTGAAAAGGCACTCTCTTCAATACTAATTTGTGCCCATAAATCTCCGAAAAACAGTAACATAGCTGTTATCAAGAAAATTTTTCTCATGGTAGTTTAGTTGTTTAAATAATTATCAAATATTTCGGCAAAGACATCTTTTTTAATGTGTCCTAACGGTCAGCGGTATGCGCAGTGCGGGATTCAAAGCGATAACTTGTCGAGTTACTGCAAGTTTTATAAAATGAACTGCAATAAAACAGGCACAGCACCCCGCATTTCGTATGACCGCTTGTTAGGGCCAGTGGTTATTTTTTATTGACTATTTCTTGGGGAGATTTTTTCTTTATTCCTTTGGCGTTGAAATCCTTATCAAATGTCACTATTGTCAAATCAAACTTTTGGGCAACAGTATATTGATATGAATCGTCGAAATCAAATTTATACTTCTTAATATTCTCAATAACGTCTAATAGATCAACCGAGTAAAGAGATAATAGATCAATTTGTCCATTTACAAACAAATCATTAAGGAATTTTTCAAGTACATCGTATTTCTTTAGTCTTGAAAGTATGACTCCAATTGAGTGAATTGAAAAATCACTGACAAATAATGAATCAATTGGTAATGAATCGAAAAATTTTGAAGCTATATCTGACTTTTCCTAGTCTAGAAGCCGCTCAAGCCAGACATTGGTGTCGACCAGATATCTTACTTTTGTCTCCAATCAAGAGCTTTTTTCTGCAATTCAATTGAAGTCATCTTAATATCCTTTAACCCACCAGCCCAATCCTGCTTTAATCTTTTTGGCTTACGGACAGTCCTTTTATTGATCAAGTAGTCTAAATACCGATCCAATTCCCCAATCATGCTCGGAGTCAATTGGTTAATCTTTAATTCGATATTTTTAATTGCGTTCATATTACAAAGATAGTCATTTTATAAATTATCCTTATACTTTCTGTGAAACGTCTTCTACCATTGGCCCTAAACGTTTACCGGTATGCGCAGTTGCCGATTCATGGGCGCTCACTTGTCGCGTTACCCGAAAGATAGCCAAGTGAGCAGACTTTAGCAACCCCTCCACGCGGCTACCGACCGGAGGGAGATCATGAGGCTCAACCATATAATCGACCAAAGG
>CAZLLD010000144.1:0-5021 GCA_964560225.1 uncultured Bacteroidales bacterium | reverse complement strand
ATTTTGTCACACACGACCAGGGTCAGCGGATTGTGCTGAAAATGGGTATGGTTCCTGCAAACATGCCCATACGACTGGTTCAGATACGTCATGAATAGTTTTTGTGTACTTAAATATGTATTAAGATGAAACCTTTAATTTTATTGTTTTGTTGCCTGTTCACATGGAGTGCCTGGGGTCAGGACCTGAATTCAGCACTGAAGCTCATTAGCAGTGAGCAGTACGAGGAGGCTGAAAAAGTGTTTGATGATCTGATTAAGAAGGAACCTGCTAATGGTGATTTGTATTATTACTATGGTGAGGCATTGTTGAAAGATTATTTATCAGATACATTTTCCAATTCCCTGAATGATTTTGCTGAAAAGGCTGAAAAGCTGTTCCAGGACGGACTGAAACAGGCTCCCGGCAATGTGTTGAATCAGGTTGGTATGGGTGCGTTAACATTGCTGAAAACCAGCGATACTTTGAAGGCATTACCTTACTTTCAGCAGGCTGAACTTGCAGTACCACTGAAGCTCAAGAAAAAAGAACTCACCCCGGATAAAGCTGTTGTTCTTACCAAATTGGCTGCTGCCCAATTGTACGGCAAGGTAAACAACACCAAAAAAGCCATTGCTTATCTTAACCGTGCCAAGGTCATCAACCCGAATGATCCCGACATTTACCTTACCATGGGAAATGTTTACATTAAGATGAACGATGCCTCCAATGCGTTGTTCAACTATAACCAGGCTTTGTTGAAAGATCCCAAATCACCGCTTCCCAAAATTAAGATCGGTAATATTTACATGAGGGTTCCCAACCTGAGTGCTGCCCGTCCGTATTTTGAAGAGGCAAAGGATATCGATTCCACATTTGCACCTGTTTACAGAAGCCTTGGTGAATTGTGGTCAATGGGTGGACGGCACGATCTGGCAAAACAGTATTTCTTCAGGTACATGCAACTGTCGGGAAACACAACTCCGGCTAAATTGCGATATGCCAATTCACTGTTCAGAGCAAAGGATTATGCCGGAGCCATTGAGGTGTACGATGAAATTATCAAAGTGGACAATTCACGCAATTACCTGAACCGGGTTGCCGGATACAGCTGCTTTGAGAAGAAGCCTCAGGATCTGGAAAAAGGAAAGGCCTACATGGAAGCTTTCTTCGACAATGCCAAGCCTGAGAATATTATTGCAAGAGACTATTCCTATTATGGAAGAATACTCTACAGGTTGGCCAAGGGAGATTCTGTGATGCTCGACAAGGCTTTTGAAAATATGAAAAAGGCATATTCCATGGATGAATCGGATAACGCTTTGCTTTCGGAAATGGCTTCCAATTTCTATTACTCCAAAAGGTATGAAGAAGCTATTGAAATGTTTGAGCTGAAAGCCAAGAAAGGCATACCGGGTAAGTCTGATGCAATATATATTGCCAGATCTTATTATAATCTGAAAGACTATGCAAAGGCTGATGAAGCTTTTGGAAAGATAGTTGAAAATGATCCGGCTAACATTGATGCACATTTATGGCTGGCACGCAATGCTTCGAACCAGGACGCGGATAATACCCAGGGACTTGCCGCTCCTAAATTTGAAGCCATGATCAACCAGATCGGTGCAGAAACAGAGAAGTATAAAAACGCATTGCAGGAAGCCTATTCCTATTTCGGGTATTACAACATCACCAAAAATGAACTTGATGCAGCCAAAGACTGGTATAATAAAATTCTTACTCTTGATGCTACCAATAAGGACTGGCAGATTGGAGCCTACAGCGGTCTGGCCATGATTGCATCAAAGGGAAAGAACTGGGTTGAAGCAAGAAGTTATTACCAGAAAATTCTCGATCTGGATCCTTCACGAAAGGATATCAAACAGGGAATTGAAGATTTGACCAAGGTGATAAATGCAGCTCAAAAGTAATTTAATGCATTCATAACAAAAATTGTATTAAAAAATTGCTTTCTTTGTAGCCTATTTTTAAATAAAAAATAATTATTAATACACTTAAAATAAAAATTGAACATGAAAGGACAAACTTTAGCTGAAGCATTGAAATCAACATTTGTTTTGGTGGTGATGGTGCTGTGTTTGGTGGTTGCCTGGCTGATTTTCACTCGGATCATGGGTAACCCTGTAAATTTTGAAGGTGGCAATCCCGAAGGACATGCTTTGCCCGGTAACTACCTGGGTATTGTTTATAAGGGTGGTTTTATCGTACCTATTCTTATTGCCATTAATCTCATCCTCTTATCATTTGTGGTTGAGCGTTTTATCATGCTGACACGGGCAAAAGGCCGTGGCAATCTGAATGCTTTTGTACGCAGTATTCGCGATCTGCTCAGGGATGATAAGATTGAGGAAGCTTCCAAGCTTTGTGACAAGCAAAGAGGTTCTCTGGCCAATGTATTGAAAGCAGGACTTCACAGGTACAGAGATCTGCAGAACGACAAAACCCTGATGAACGACCAGAAGGTACTTGCCCTTCAGAAGGAACTGGAAGAAGCCACCGCGCTTGAGTTACCTGTTCTTTCACAGAATCTCGTAATCATGTCAACCATTGCTTCAGTTTCCGTGCTTGTTGGTCTTATCGGAACAGTGCTTGGTATGATCCGCGCATTCGGCGCTCTGGCTACTGCAGGTGCTCCTGATGCTTTGGCTCTGGCAACCGGTATTTCCGAAGCACTTGTTAATACTGCTTTCGGTATCACCGGTTCAACCCTGGCTCTTATTTTCTACAACTATTATCAGACACGCGTTGACAACATGACTTTTAAAATTGACGAAGCCGGTTTCAGTCTGACCCAGACTTTTGCTTCCTCATTGAAAAAGGCATAATTTCTACTGATGATAAGAGTTGAACTGCGTGAATTCACGCGCTTAAAAATTTGAGACTATGGGAAAAATCAAAATGTCAAAAAAACCACCCCGCATCGATATGACGCCGATGGTGGACCTATTTTTCCTGCTGCTCATCTTTTTCATTTTAACTGCAACATTCCGTACCCCGGAAGCTGTTCAGGTGGATACGCCTTATTCGGTGTCGAACAAAACCTCACCGGAAAAGCACATCATGACCATTACCGTTTCAAATGACAATGTCGTATTTTTTAATGTCGACAATGGTATTGATACATCTGAGCACCTTCGGAGGAAAATTCTGAATGCAATGGCTTTTCAATATCAAATGACATTCTCCGATGAGGAATATAAAAGATTCGAAGGAATGAGTTCATTTGGTCTGCCTGTCACTAAATTGAAGGACTGGATCAATGAGAAGGATTCAAAGGTACGTGATGCCATGCATACCGGCATACCTGTTGATTCTACTGATAACCAGCTGTTGTATTGGGTAAGGTTTGCGCGTACCTATTATCCGAATTTTGATGTAGCTTTAAAAGGCGATCAGGGTGCGGACTATGAAAAGGTGAAAAAGGTGATTGATGTTTTGCAGGATAACAAGATCAACAAATTCAATCTGACCACAAATCTTGAAGATGTTGAAGTGTCTTTGGAAAACCTATAAAGCAAGGAAATAAAATGGCTGAAATAATTCAAAACGAAGGCGGTAAGCAAAAAGGTAAGAAACGGGCAAAAAAGCACAGTACGCACATCGACATGACTCCGATGGTCGACCTGGCCTGTCTGTTGCTTACATTTTTTATGCTTACCACTGCTTTTAGCAAAGCAAAGGTGATGGAGATTGTTCTTCCTGAACAAAATAAGGATGAAGAACCTTCAGAAAGACCTCAAGTTGACACCAGCAAAGCTTTGAACATCATTCTGATTGGTGATGATAAGGTGCTGTGGTACAATGGTCTGGCAAATCCGGCCAAGCCGCCGCTTCCCAAAATGCACCTGACTGATTTTAGTGACGACGGTATCCGCAGGGTTCTCCTTACCAGAAATAAGGAGCTGTTCACCAAAATTGAACAGATGAAAGAGGATGTTGTCACCGGTAAAATCGAAATGCCCAGGGATTCCGTCGATGCATATAGAAAACGTTATATGCGTGCTGATAAGAAGGGACCCGTTGTACTTATCAAAGCAAGCGATAATGTAAAATATAAAAACGTAGTGGACATTTTAGATGAAATGGCCATTACCAATGTTGCATTATACGCATTGATGGATATCAACGATGTGGAAAAAAAGATGGTGGCCGATTATTTAATCGCTAATCCATCAGCTGCCGCTGAATAATAGATAACTCTTAAATTAAACACTATTATGAGTAAGAAGAATATTGGTTCTGAAGCGGCTACCCTGATTGACATTGTTTTCGAAAACAGGAACAAGGAGTACGGATCCTATGATTTGAGAAAAAGGTTCAACAAAACACTTACAGTCGGCTTCATTATTGCATTCCTCGTAATTTCAACAGTTGTTGCAGTGCCTTTTATTAAAGCGTTGACTGCTGATGAGGAATCGGTTGTGCTGGTTAAGGAAACTGTTGCTGAACTTCAGAATGTAAGAACCGAAGAGGATGCACCTCCTCCTCCTCCTCCTCCTCCTCCTCCTGCAGCTATGGAGCAGCAGGTAAGATACACTGCTCCGGTAGTTGTTGAGGATGCCGATGAGAATCTTGAAATGAGCATTATTGATGATGTCAAGGAAACAATCACCAATGAACCTGTTCCCGAAACCATTGATGTTGTTGTGGAAGAAGAGGAACAAGTTATTGTTGAAGAAGAACCTGCATTTGTATTTGTTGAAGAACAGGCTACATTTCAGGGTGGATCGCTTGATGCATTCAGGGAGTGGGTTCAGAAGAACCTGGTATATCCTGCTGTTGCTGTTGAAAACGGAATCTTCGGCAGGGTTACTGTGCAGTTTGCCGTTAACTCGCGTGGTGAGGTTGTAGATGTAAAAATTCTGCGCGGTGTTGATTCGTCCCTTGACAAGGAAACCATTCGCGTGATCATGTCATCACCCAAATGGGGCGCTGCTAAGCAAGGTGGACGTGCTGTTAAACAACAGTTCGTGATGCCTGTGATCTTCCAGCTACAATAACATTTTATTGTTGCAACATAT
>CAZLLD010000143.1:0-5050 GCA_964560225.1 uncultured Bacteroidales bacterium | reverse complement strand
TCCTTCGGATCCATCTTACCGGCTTTTTCGAACAGACCCTGATCGTATTTCCTGCAGAGCAGACGGCGTACAGCATCGTCAACGCGCTCTTCAGGCAAAGTGCCGTTCTCGACAGCGCTCTTTATACCGAACAGGCATTGTGAGCGGGATTCGTCATCGGCCTTTAGCAGAATGGTATCTACACCGGCTTTGATGGCCATAGCACATGCGAGCGGGAGTGGCCATTTTTTCAGAATAGCGGCCATACCGATTGCGTCGGAAACAATGATACCTTTAAATCCCATTTCACCTCTCAGCAGATCGGTAAGGATCTTTTTCGAAAGGGTTGCCGGATACTCTTCATCATAGGCAGGGAAAATAGTATGGGCAGTCATAAGGGCAGATGCACCGGCATCCACACCAGCCTGGAAGGCAGCCAGTTCGACATCCTTCATCCGTTTCTTATCGCCCCGGCAAACATCGAGTACATCATGCGCGTCGGTCGCCGAATCACCACGGCCGGCAAAGTGCTTAATAGTTGCCGTAATGCCTGCATCCTCATATCCCCGGACAGTGGCATCGATGAATTTTGAGATAACGCTTACATTATCACCGAATGAACGGACACCAATCTCAGGATTCAGCGGATTGATATTTACGTCGCATACCGGATGATAGAACTGGGTTACACCAATTGCGGCCATTTGACGGCCCATCAGGTTTGCAATTTTGTAAGCAAGATCCACATCTCCAATGGCTGTAATGCCCATCGGAGGAATAAACTGAAGAATACCGCCGGAAGTATAATCGTTCTTGAAATCACCTTCCATATCGATCGTAACGTGCAGAGGAATTCCCGAATCCCGGTTCATTGCAATTTTCTGCAGATTGTTGAGTGCTTCGGTAAGTTCTTCGGGTGTTACGCTCACGCCAAAGGCGCGGGAATTGAACCATGTGTGTGAAATGTCGAAATAATCCTTGGGCTTCTTGAAATTCGGATCAACCTGAGAGCGACCCCAATACAGATTTTTACAGGTTTCAAGTGCATATGGCTCAAGGCAAATGCCTCCTGCATGAAGTTTGGTAATTTGTTCGATCCCCGATGGTGTAGGGATAGCACCTCTCCAGGTGAAGGTTAACAGCTGGCCGCATTTTTCCAGCAGACTCATTTTCGCGATTTTCGCGGCAACAAAAGCATCTCTTTCTTTTGACATGGTGTTTCTCCTAATAGTTTATTGTTTTCTGTTATAATTACAACTGTGAGATTCAATTCAAATTCTTATTTCACAAATCGAGCCGTAAATTTAAATATATTTATCTATTCGCTAAAGTTTTTCAATAAGTGTGTCTAAATTATTATCACAAAAATTTTCATTTTTTGGACTTGCATTTTTTTGCCATCTCGATCATTTCATAAACCACACTCTTGGGCTGGTTATTGCGGTCGAAAAGTACAGGATAGTCCTTTCTGCCGCGCATCGGGAAATCGTTTAACCATGTTAAGGTATCATTCAACCCCCAGACTGTAACACGATCCACTACATCATTGTATTTTAGAAAGAGTCCGAACATATCAAGTACGCGTTTATTCCATTTTTGCTGAACTGAGTCGGGTACAGCTTCACGATAGGGATCCATTTCCCTGGAATAGGTGAAATTGGTCGAAATATCTGCTCCGGAATACGGACTTGGAAGAATTGAAATATCCCATTCAGTAATAAGTATTTTCACACCTGCAGCCTGAAGTTTCTTAAAGCTGGCTTCTGTGGCGTCAACCGTAGGGTCATCCATGTTCATGTGTGTTTGAGAACCAACCGCGTCAATTCTGCATCCTGCCGCCTTGAGTTCTTTTACAAGTTCCACAATCGCATCGCATTTTGCCGGAGCTTCCACATTATAATCGTTGTAGTACAATTCTGCATTTGGGTCGGCTTCATGAGCAAACTGAAAAGCAAATTTGATGTAATCCTTGCCCAGTATCTGATAGAACTTACTCCTGCGGTAGGTGCCATTGTCCTCAAAAGCTTCGTTGACAACATCCCAGCCTTTTATCCGGCCTTTATAACGACCCGCAATTGCATAGATGTGCTGACGCATCCGTTCTTTAAGAACTTCAGGAGTGACATCTTTCCCACTGTCATCAATAAAGAACCACCTGCCTGTTTGAGAATGCCAGATAAGACAATGACCAATTACAACCTGCTTGTTTTTTTCTCCAAATGCCACAAATTTGTCTGCATCTGTCCATACGAATTTGTTTTCTTCCGGATGGATAGGCTGGGGCTTCATACAGTTTTCGGCAACAATGCTGTTGAATTCATCAGCAATCAATTCTGATTCTCTGGAATTAATACCATTAACTTGTTGCATATTAACAGCTACACCAAAAAGAAACTTTCCTTTTGTCGCCTCAGCTAATGTGTTTTGAACCATAGCGTTTATGTCAGGCAAAATAATAATGATGGCCTGTTACTGCAGTAACAGGCCTTATATTCATTTTATTCGATTAACTCAATCAGTATTGCTTGTTCACTCACTTTCCCCTTCTTTCCTTCAGTTCTGTCTCAATCTGCACTTCCATTTTCTTATCAATCACATAGAAAAACAGCAACCCGACACCTATAAGAAATGGGATGGCGGGATAAACACTGACAAGCATTTTTGCTCCGGTAGCGACAGTTTCAGGTTGAACAATTTCCGTCCCGGCAACCGCAGCTTCTATGGGGATATATCCGTATAAGCCTAAAATCCAGGCAACCAAAGCACCTCCAACTGAAAGTCCTACTTTAAGGCCTACCATCATAGCAGAAAATATAATTGCAGTTGCCCTGCGATTTGTTTTCCATTCCGAATAGTCAGCAACATCAGCAATCATGGCCCAAAGAATTGGGATGGTAATTCCATAAGTAAAGCCATGCAGAATTTGCGAAGCGAACATTAAGATAACACTCTCGGGTTTGAAAAAGATGAAGATCAGAACAAACATGGCAGCGGCAAGCAAGCCATACTTATAAACATCCCGTTTACCATATTTATCGGCGAGCTTCTTTGATAATCCTATTCCAACAAGCATAAAGATTATACCTCCTGCATTAAATAAACCAAAGCCTGCAGAAACCGGATCTGATTCAAATAAATCCGTACCTAAATATGACAGAGCAGCAGCAAACGGTTTAATAAATTTGGCAAGGGCTGCTGTATCTACGAAATTATTAAAATAATACACATAGGCGCCTCCTTTCATTGCAAGAGTGGTGAACACCAATATGGTTAAGACAAGCATTATCCACCAGGGTTTGTTTTTCGCAAGGTCAGAAAAGTCATCCTTAATCGATGATTTTTGTTCCACAGTTGGAATAATTCGCTCTGTGGTTGTAAAAAAAGATATAAGTAACATTA
The DNA here is from genome assembly GCA_964560225.1 of uncultured Bacteroidales bacterium. Taxonomy (GTDB): domain Bacteria; phylum Bacteroidota; class Bacteroidia; order Bacteroidales; family UBA10428; genus UBA5072. The sequence goes on along the minus strand of CAZLLD010000143.1, from coordinate 1,672 downwards.
CAGTACCTATGGCAGCCATCCATGTCATTACTGTTTCAATCCCGGCGGCTTTATCGCCGTGACCGGCAGCTTTAATAATTGCCAGCATAAATACCTGCACAAAGAACTGTGCAAACATAACTGCAACAAAACGATATGATGAGATACTGTTTCTTTCTCCCATATCACCGGTTAATACACCGCTCAATGCTGCATACGGAAGGTTGCTGGAAGCATACATCAACAGCAGCAGCGTATAAGTTACAGTAGCGTAGATTAATTTTCCCTTGTATGAAAAATCCGGCGTTGAAAAGGCCAGAATAGCAATAACGCCAAGAGGAACAGCAGTGAATAATACCCAGGGCCGGAATTTGCCCCATCTCGAATTGGTTCTGTCAGCCAGTATGCCAATTAGGGGATTAAACCCAATAGCGGCAACAAAGCCGACAACCAATATCACAATCGAGGCATCGGTGTTTTTCAGCCCATAAATATCTGTATAGAAATAAGCTAAATAAGTAATTAGTGTTTGGAAAACAAGGTTTGCAGCAAGGTCTCCCAGACTATACCCTACTTTTTCAAACACTGTGACTTTTTGAGAAGTGCGACTCATAATTTTTTATTATTAGTTGATTGTTTGCATACACCTGTTAAACAGACCCAATTCCGCGGAGCCAATTGATACCATTGATGTTGGCCCAAAAAAACTTTTTCACGGAAAAAATTAATTGACAAATCTATCATTTTATTTTATAATTTCAATTTCTATAAAATTATCCTTGTTTTTAGTTCATAATTTTCCTGTAATGGTTTTTTCTGCGTGTATCATGAGCGGTACTTGAACTGACTCCTGAAAAGCTTGTATTTCGTAATGTGGCTTTTTTTACTTTAATAGTTTTTATCTGTTTCCGTTTTAAATTATTTGTTACCATGTTAAAATTCGTATCATTCAGTCGTTTCACGGTTTTATGTGCCGTATTGGCATTGGCAGTAATCAATATATATACGGTAACTGCCGGATCAACCCTTAGCATCTCAACAACCGGAAATGGTTTTGCACTGTCGGTTGCGGGTAAATCGGCGCCGATATATGTTAGCGCTGACGATTACCCGGGTGTCATCAGGGCATGCAGGGATCTGCAAACCGATATCGGCAAGGTTACCGGGATTGTTCCCCGGTTGCATACGGAAAAGGCTCCCAAATCGAAACTCCTGGTTATTGCCGGGACACTGGGTAAGAGTCCGGTTATTGATAAACTTGTTGCTAAAGGCCTGATTCAGGTTGAACAGATTGCCGGTAAATGGGAAAGTTTCCAGATTCAGTTGGTTCAGAAACCTTTGCCGGGTGTTAAGGAAGCCCTGGTGATTGCAGGCAGTGACAAGCGAGGCACCATTTACGGACTTTACGAAATTTCTTCGGGCATTGGTGTATCACCCTGGTATTGGTGGGCCGATGTGCCTGTAGAACATAAGGATGCGCTATATGTCAGTATCAACGGGGCTTTTAAACTGGGGCCCCCGTCGGTAAAATACCGTGGAATCTTCCTCAATGACGAGCACCCGAACCTTACCCGTTGGATCAGTGCCAAATTCGGCACGGCAAAGGTGTCAGAAAACCCTCCTGTTCCCGAGGGAATTGCCAACTACGGAAGGGAGTTCTATACCAAACTGTTTGAACTGATCCTGAGGCTCA
>CAZLLD010000142.1:0-5112 GCA_964560225.1 uncultured Bacteroidales bacterium | reverse complement strand
ATCAGCTTGTTGCATTGTTTGGCAATGGGTTCAACCGGCATGTTGTTCATCACACCACCGTCAACATAGGGTATTTTGTTGATGGTGATGGATTCAAAAAACACAGGCACCGAAGATGAGGCCAGAATGGCCTCAACCAGGTTGCCATTCCGGAAATACTCGCTTTTCCCTGCGAGCAGGTTGGTGGCGGTGATCACAAGTGGAATTTGGAGTTGTTCGAAAGTGGCGGCACGAAGGTGTTTTTTCAGTGTTTCTTTCAAACCTGACGTTTTGAATATACCGGTTTTGGGAACCGTAATTTGAACCAGCTCAAAGATGCTTTTCAGTGAATAGATTTCAAGAATCTCCTCTGGGAGGTATCCGTCTGCATACAGTGCACCTGCAATAGCGCCCGAGCTCACTCCCGAGATAATGTCAGGTTTCATATTGAATTCTTCCAGGGCTTTGAGTACGCCAAGATGGGTGAAACCACGGGCTGCTCCACCACTTAGCACAATGCCGATATTGTATTTGCGGGATTTCATATAACTGGAGTTTTAGTACCCGGATTTTTTATGTATTTGTATATCTGTTTAATAAATGGTTTTTCACCCTTGGCGAGGAATTTCACTTCAACAGGAAGGTAATAGAAAACCTTTCTCAGGCTTTTGTCTGCCAGTGCCGAATTTCGGATCCTTACCGCATCTTTTTCCGTTGTTAAAATGAACTTGTTGACGGCTTCAATAGTTTTGAAGGTTTTTTTCATCCGGTGAAAATCATCTTTGTTGAAGTTATGATGATCAGGGAAAGTCAACTCTTCACGAATATTAACAGATTCTTCCAGGAAGATTTTTAAAGGTCCCGGATTGGCAATACCTGTAACAAGCATCACGGCGTTGCCCGATTTATTGAGGTATTTCAATGGAATTGATTCCACATTTCCATGTCTGTCCGGAAAAACCGATACCGGGTCGCCATAAACGTAACGGGTGAAATAGACTTCCTGACCGGGTGCGGGGTGCAAATCAGCAATGAAATGTGCCCGCTCTTCAGGAGACAGATGCCCTGTACATTTGGTGACAATTATGATATCCGCTCTTTTCGAATTGCCGGCGGGTTCTCTCAGGTTTCCGGCAGGAAGCAGGATATCTCTGAAAACAGGCCGCGTATAATCAACCAAGAGAATGGACAGACCTGGCTGGATGTACCTGTGCTGGAAAGCATCATCAAGTATCACCGCATTGAGTTTGGGAATGCTTTCGGAGAGAATTTTCACCCCCTTCACCCGGTTTCTTTCAACAGCTACATGAACATCGGGAAATTTGAGTTTAAGCTGCAGCGGCTCATCCCCGATATCAGCTACATTTGATCTGACCGAAGCCAGGATGAAATCTTTGGTTCGTCTTTTGTAACCGCGACTGAGCACCGCAATTTTGTAATCTTCTTTCAGCAACCGGATCAGGTATTCCACATGCGGGGTCTTGCCGGTACCGCCAACAGTGATGTTCCCTATTGAGATTACCGATAATCTGAAACGTGTGGAAGGCAGAATTCCTGTATCGAACAACAGATTCCTGATTACAACAGCCAAACCGTACAACATTGAAAAAGGAAGCAGGAGAGGTCTGGATATGTGTCGGAATCCGGCCATTTGGATTAGGTCTATTGAATTCTTATTTCATAGGGCAGCTTTGCCTGAATTCTGTCGCCGCTGAGCATTTCCTTCAATGCCCGGTATTGGGGGTAAAACTCAGATATTTCCTTACGGATCAATCGTTCCCTGACATCACCCGTGAGTTCTTTCATGACCTGGGTAAACGGATCTTCCTGTTTGGGGAGTTCAACAATTCGATAATTGTCGAGCCCGGCCTTTTTTGCAGCAATATCAATCGCATCGTTTAGTCCGCCCAGTACGTCAACAAGCTTCAGGCCCAAGGCATTGGTTCCGCTCCAAACGCGGCCTTCACCCATTTGATCTACAGATTCGTAGGAAATCTTCCGGCCATCAGAAACGTGGGTCACAAAAGTTTTATAGGTTTCATCAACCATATTTTGCAGCACCATTCTTTCAGTTCCGGTCAATGGTCTGAAAATGGAACCAAAATCAGAATAGGCATTGGTTTTCTCCACATCAGTTGTGACGCCGAGTTTGTTTTCCATGAAGTCTTCGGCGTTGACCAGTAAACCGAAAACACCTATGGAACCGGTTATGGTATTCGGACTGGCCACAATGGTGTCAGCTGCTGCCACGATATAGTAACCGCCTGAAGCTGCCAGGTCACCCATAGAAGCAATAACCGGCTTTACCTGCCGGGCAAGGCTCAATTCGCGCCAAATAACTTCAGATGCAAGTGCACTTCCGCCTCCTGAATTCACCCTGAAAACAATGGCTTTTATGGAAGAATCCTGACGGGCATTACGGATGGTGCGGGCAATTTTCTCTGATCCAATAGATCCTTCACCCTGTTCGCCAACCACAATATCTCCCTCGGCATAGATCACGGCAATTTTATCACGGGTAAAACTTTTATCTGACTTGGATTTTGGTGCGTTGACATATTTCTGCAAGGTAACCATGCTCAAATCTTTGGCTTTATTAATATGTACAAGGGTGGCCAGTGTATCCAAAACCTGGTCCTTATAAAGCAAAGCATGGATCATGCCATATCTGACAGCCGCTTCGTTGTTCCACATCAGCAGGCTGTCGGCAAAATTATTCAGCTTCTCAACAGGGATGTTGCGGCTGATCCCTATTTGTTCCACCATGTGATTCCAGATGGAGCCCACATAAGTTTTAATCTGCTCCCTGTTTTCAGGGCTCATTTTATCGTACATAAATGGTTCAACGGCGCTTTTGAATTTGCCATGCCGGATGACTTCGGGTTCAATATCGAGTTTTTCAAGGGTTTTTTTATAAAACATCAATTCGGCGCTGAGGCCCACGAAATCAACGGATCCTTCGGGATTCAGGTAAAGTTTATCAGAAACGGAAGCCAGATAGTATGATTTCTGTGAAAAAGAATTGCTGAAAGCTACAATGAATTTCCCCGATTTTTTAAAATCGATCAGGGCTTTCCGGATTTCTTCAACTGTGGCAATGCCGGCCGACATATCGGTTAATTCGAGATAAATACCACGAATATTCGTATCAAGGCGGGCTTTTTCAATACAATTGAGAATTTCATTCAGTCCAAGCGCCGTTTCAGCACTGAGGCTTGTAATATCGGAAAAAATCAACGGCATGGAAGGTTTTCGGTCGTGAATGGATTGATTGAGTTTTAACAAAAGCACACTGTTCTTTTTGATGTCAACAGGCTTATCCTGTGATGATACCATGGCACTGATAATGCCTATGAAAATAAAAAACAGCAAGAGACCGGCTATCATAACACCCAGAATACTGGCAAGCAAATATTTAAAAAAACTTTTCATATGTCAGGAATTAATAGGATTATGAAACAATATTAATGAATTAACAGGAATTCGCCTAATTTTACCAGATATCACATGTTATGTATCAGGTATTTTTGTCATTGGGAAGCAACGTGGGTGATCGGTTATCCTATTTAAAAAAAGGAATCGGGCTTATGACACAAATGGCCGGAACGGTAAGGATAACCTCGGATGTTTATGAAACAGAACCCTGGGGATGCAGTTTGGAGAACAATTTTTACAATATGGCAGCGGTTTTGGAAACACCTTTAAAACCGGAAAACTTGTTGACACAACTGAAGAAAATTGAGGGCATTTGCGGCAGGAAGCCGGGAAAGGCCAGGTACGCCAATAGAACACTTGACATTGACATTCTGATTTATGGTAGTAAAATTATATCAACCGACAATCTGAAGATACCACATCCGCTTTTGCATGAACGCCGGTTTGTTCTTCTTCCCCTGGCCGAAATAGTTCCCAATGGGATTCATCCCGTATTCAAAAAAACTATAAACCAATTATTAGCGGATTGCAGTGATGAAAGTAAGGTAATCAGAGTTATTCGTGAGTAACCAGTTTGGGTATACCTGTTAAATCATGTTTTCATCAGCAAAACTGAAGTAGCTTTTTCCGGCAATAATCACATGGTCGAGAAGAGAAATGTCCATCAGTAATGCGGATTCCTTCAACTTCCGCGTTATGGAGATATCGGCTTCACTTGGTTGCAGGTTTCCGGAAGGATGGTTGTGACATAATATCAGTGACGTAGCCAACTTATCCAGGGCCAGTTTCAGGATCAACCGGATATCGGTTACTGTTCCGGTAATTCCACCCTGGCTGATTTTCTGTTTGCTGATAACCTTGTTGGATCGGTTCAGGAAAACCACCCAGAATTCCTCATAAGAAAGGTCGCTTAATAATGGATGCATCAGATCAAAGACTTCCAGGCTGCTTGAAATCTTTGTCAATTGCGGGGAATCGTCAAGCTTTCTTCTTCGGCCAAGTTCCAGGGCGGCAACAATGGTAATTGCCTTCGCCTGACCGATGCCTTTGAGTTTCTTCAGGTCACTAACAGCATATTTCCCAAGTTGATCCAGACTGTTTCCTGCCATATAGAGAATTTGGCGGGCCAGATCGACCGCAGAAATCTTTCTGGTTCCCGAACCAATCAGCAGGGCTACCAATTCTGCGTCTGATAAAGTTTGTATGCCTCCGGCAAGAGCCTTTTCACGTGGGCGGTCTTCCAATGCCCAGTTTCTGATGCTGATATTGTCATATTCTTTCATTTCCGATAACTATTTTTGGGTAAGGTAGTTAATTCTCGGCAAAAATCAAAAGGCAGTAATTCCGAACCTCTGAATTTATCAGGGAACTTCCTGCTAGCGCAAAAAAAACCCCGATGCGACTGCACCGGGGTTTTTGATTCATTCTTTCAAATCATTTATTTCATGCTGTTCACCTGCTTGGCGATTTCAGATTTCAAATTTGCTGCTTTATTGCTGTGAATGATATTCCTTTTTGCCAGTTTATCGAGCATGGAAGAAACTTTGGGCAGTAATTCCTCTGCAGCTTTTTTATCTGTGGTTGTACGCAAAGATTTTAACGCATTTCTGGTGGTCTTTGCATAATACTTGTTATTAGCATTACGGGTCTCGTCCTGTCTGATCCTTTTCTCTGATGACTTGTGGTTTGCCATTGTTA
>CAZLLD010000141.1:0-5120 GCA_964560225.1 uncultured Bacteroidales bacterium | reverse complement strand
TGGTTTGAGTTTTGTAATCGCAGAATAGCAGCAGGATAAAAACAGAACATCATTTTTGTGAACATTCTCCTACCAAATCTATATTTATATCTCTAATAGTTCATTAAAGCATTTTAACCTTGCTTTTCTGACATTCATCTACAGTGTTAAACGGGTATGTCAAATAAACCAATCCTTTAATACCATACCCCGTTAAATATCGTAAATTGCTCGCACCAAAACAATACCCTATGTTCGTGAAATTTGATATGTTCATGGATGAGATCAAGAGAAAGGCTTTATTCTATGTAAAAAGGCACTATATTCCCCGATGGATGGTGTTTCTTCAGGATTTGCTGGCTGTGTTTTTTTCCTTCTGGATGGCTTATTTGCTTCGGTTTAACTTTATCAGAGAAGCCTTTCAGTTCGATCCGGCCCTTCACCATGCTTTGGTAACTTCCTTTGTTTACCTTTGCTTTGCTCTTTTGTTCCGTCCCTATTCAGGTTTGTTAAGGCATACCACTATTATTGATGTGTTTTATGTATTTCTTACTACTACCCTGACATTTATCGGGCTTGCCTTATTGTCTGTTATATCAAGGATTCTTAATTGGCCTGCTTTCTTTCAAATACCTGTTTCAATATTAACCATACACTTTGTTTTTATTACCGTGTTCCTGTTTGGCATCAGGATTTCAATCAAAACCTTTTATCATATAATCACCAGCAACAACTCCAAAAAAGAAAAGGTACTCATATACGGTGCCGGCGCCATGGGCGTTATCGTAAAAAGGGTATTAATGAGCGATATTAAGGGTGTTTATGAAATAGTGGGGTTTGTAGACAGGAGCAAACGTCTGCAAGGAAAAAAATTGAATGGCATTCCTGTATACCCCCCACAAGTATTAAACGAGGAATTTCTGCGCAAGCATGGAATTAAAACCTTCATATTTGCAATAAAAGACATATCCAATGCTGAAAAGAGTGAAATTATAAAATCGGCCATCAACCTGGGCCTTGAAGTACGGGATACCCCTGCTGTTGAAAAATGGCTGAACGGAGAACTTCAAATGCGACAGATTGAAAAAGTCAGATTGGAGGATTTACTGGGGCGTGAACCTATAGATTTAAATCTGAAGCGGATAGGACTTGGACTACGAGGTAAAAAAATCCTGGTAACAGGTGCTGCAGGTTCAATTGGGTCTGAGATTGTCAGACAGCTGACACGCTTCCCTGTGAATACACTCATATTGGTCGATCAGGCAGAAACACCCATATTCCACCTCGAAAATGAACTGAGGACCTTATATCCTCAATGTACGGTAAAATCGATCCTGGCTGATATCACTCATGAAGCCAGAATGATCAAAATTTTTGAAAAATTTCAACCTGATATTATCTTTCATGCTGCCGCTTATAAACATGTTCCCATTATGGAAGAAAACCCGCATGAAGCTTTCCGGGTTAATGTGGGTGGCACAAAACTGATTACAAAGCTTGCCGTTCGTTATGGCGTCAAGAAATTTGTAATGATTTCCACAGACAAAGCCGTAAATCCGACCAACGTGATGGGCGCCTCAAAGCGTTTGTGTGAAATGATCGTGCAATTGAAATCGCAGAAACTGGGTAACAAAACTCAGTTTATTATTACCCGGTTTGGAAATGTTTTAGGTTCCAATGGTTCGGTAATTCCTATCTTTACTAAACAAATTGCCGAAGGGGGACCGGTAACCGTTACCCATCCTGAAATAACAAGGTATTTCATGACCATCCCCGAAGCTTGCCAGCTGGTACTGGAAGCCGGTTTTATGGGCCATGGAGGGGAGATCTTTGTTTTTGACATGGGAAAACCTGTTAAAATAGCGGATTTGGCCAGTCAAATGATCCGTCTTTCCGGATTCACACCGGAAAAGGATATAAAAATTGAATATACCGGATTGCGGCCCGGTGAAAAATTGTTCGAAGAATTGCTGGCCGATGAAGAAACCACAAAACCAACCCACCATACTAAAATAAAAATAGCACAGGTAAAAGGACTTGAAGCTCCCGGATTGCTGGTAGAAATTGAGAAACTGCTCCAGGGTTTGTATACCCTTTCAAAAAAGGAATTGGTAGATATTTGCAAAGAAATGGTACCGGAATATGCAAGCAGCAACGAAAACTACAACAATACAAAACAGATACTCATAGAAACAGCGCATGATAAGGTTGTTGAAAGAAACATAATCATGAATACTTTTGACACGCTGAAAAAAGTGATTAATCCGAACAACAAGATATAAGTCAATTACCCAGTGCTTATTGCTATGCACTCCTGATTTTATTGGTAACAATGTTATAAACTGCTTTCAGAAAATAACGAAGGTCCGTTGTAAAAGGTTGTTTCTGATAATCCCTGATATAAATCCGCTCAGCTTCAATACTGCCAATTTCATCAGGCATATTCAATGCCACATAAGGTGGAATACAACCTGATTGATATTTTACCCTATCTTTTTGCAGATCTTCCGGAAACTCATTGAACCTTGCCTTGCTCAATGGCCTCAGTCCTACCAGCTTCATTTCACCCTTCAGTACATGTATCAGTTGTGGCAATTCATCAATCCACCATTTCCTCATAAAACCTCCCCAGCGGGTAATCCGGTAATCATTTGCAGGTTTTCCTTTGCTATTGTATCCATTCTTCCTGATCATGAAATCCTGTATAAATTCGGAGTACGGATGCATCGTCCTGAATTTGTAAATCCGGACAATCCTGCCATCTTTCCCGATCCTGGGCAGCTTCACCACCGGATAGTACGACGGATTCCTGGTTTCTAAAGGTTTTTTTACCTTGACGGCAACAAAATAAGTCAGTCCGTGTGCAGACCTGGAGTCGGCCACTTCGAACCCACAGTAAACAAGCCTTCCAAGAGTTTCTGTCATGGAAATATTATGGAACTGGCCGTTGGTGATCATGTAATAGACACTATCAAGCAAGCGGATTCGCGGAATTACCCTGTTGATGAAGAAATCGGCATACCACTTCAGCTGTCCCAGAAACCTCCCGTACTTCTTGAAAAAGGACATCTTCCTGTCGATGTAGGTTTCAACAGTGCCGATATAAACACCTGAATCGGGCAGTAATGTATTCACCGATCTGAACAACTTATTGGGATGCTGTGTATTGTTAACCCGGTTCAGGTTAATAATGGCATGAACTTTATTGAAATCTACCTCATCTACATATGAAGTATTCCTGGCAGTGAGAATAATACTGTTTTGATATCTTTTCAGATCCAGGTGCTTTGAAATAAAATTCAATGCATCGGAGCTGGAATTCTCCAGAATTTTGGATTCAAGTTTGGTATAACTTTCAAGCGGACGGAGCAACAACGATACTATTGCATCACGAGTAGCAGGTTTGAACCTTTCATACCGGGCAACGCCTTTCAAATTGTGAACATATTGGAAATAATCATTCACAGAACGACAGGGTTTATTGGGATGTTATGCAACTATTAATGCAAAGCAAAAATACAATGGGCATATGTTGAAATCAAGCATGAATCAAATGATTAATCACGGTTTATGACCAAGTGATAAAAATCATTGATGAATGAGAAAAAAACAAGGTTGAACAAAAGATCAGATTTTCATTGAAGTTAATTACCTGTTTCGCAGTTTGGTTTAATAATCATTTAACAGAGTGTATTAAAAACAGACCTGTATTTGAATCTTAAGATTAAGGTTGTTCGTTATAAGTATTTTAAGTTATCAAAATATTAACTACTTTTAATTTTCACAGTATAATAATTCCAAAAAGGTGACTATGGATCTGAACAGGGTTAAAGACAAAAATTCGGGATATTTGACACTGTCGGTTTTGCTGGCAGTTATTGTCTTCATATTTGCTGTTTTTATTGGACTTTTTAAAAGTGAGGAGGCTGATTTCTCATTATCAGGCCTGGGCATACTCTTTCAAACTAATCCTGTATTCTGGATTCTGCTTGTATTAGTTGTCCTTCTGCCCTTATTCGTTTACCTGATCACCCGGAATTTCAGTATACGTTTGAGTGAAAAGCAACAAATTATTGATTTTGAGCAAAAAAGGATCAATCAGGTGGATGATTTCGCTCGCCAGCTTTCTCAGGATAATCTGGAGGTAGATTTTCAACTAACCGGGGAAAATGATTCTTTGGGCAAATCGCTTCTTCACCTGAGAGATACATTGAAACTGGACTATGAGAACAATCTGAAGATCCGCAAGGAAGAAGAACAGCGCAACTGGATCACAGAAGGTGCTGCTCATTTCAGTGAAGTACTCAGAAACAATATGAATGACCTGGAACAGTTGTCGTTCCATGTGATTAAAGACCTTACAAAATACGTGAATGCCGTACAGGGCGGCTTCTATCTTCTGGATGACAGCGATTCTTACGACCGCTTTTTCAAGCTTACCGCATTTTTTGCCTATGACAGGCGGAAATTTGCCGATCAGAAAGTTAAGTGGGGAGACGGATTGATCGGCACCTGTGCCATGGAAAAGAAAACCATCCACCTGAAGCATGTGCCTGAAACCTATATTGCAGTAACATCGGGACTGGGTGAAGCAACTCCCGAAAACCTGCTTGTAGTACCCATTCTTTACGAAGACCAGATTTTCGGGGTGATGGAATTCGCGTCGTTAGGAAAATTTGAACAGAACCACATCGACCTTATTGAAAAAACAGCCCAAAGTGTGGCTTCTACGATTTCCACCGTTAAGACAAACATGCAAACGGCAAAGCTCCTTGAAGAATCTAAGGCTCAAACCCAGGCATTGACCTCGCATGAAGAAGAAATGAGGCAGAATATGGAGGAATTGCAGGCCACCCAGGAAGAGGCTATGCGTCAATCACAACGTTTGATGCTTCTGGAAAACACCCTGAAACAAAACCTGATCCTGGCTGAATTTGATGACGAATGCAGGCTGGTAAGTGCTAACAGCCTTTTTTACAAAAAGTTTGAATATAGCAGTGACCTTAAAATAGAAGGAAAACATATCAGCGAACTGGTTGGTGAAGAAAACCGCAGCTGGTTGCAGGAAATTATCGACAAGCTGATTTCGGAAGATAAATCCTACAAAGGTTACATCAAACATGTCACACGCACCGGTAAGG
>CAZLLD010000140.1:0-5219 GCA_964560225.1 uncultured Bacteroidales bacterium | reverse complement strand
TCCTGATGCTTTTTTTATCTACATTTATTAACTTTTTTTACTTGCGAAACTTCAATAACTAATTAGAATCTTTTTTAAAATTAAACTATAATAATTATAGGTGAAAATATTCACTACCTCCAACAACCGGTCATACGCAATTGCCATGCCGAGGGGTTGTTAATGTCAGTTCATTTGGCTATCTCTCGGGTACCCCGACAAGTGAGCGCCCATGAATCGGCAACTGCGCATACCGGTGAACGTTGGGCACATTAAAATGAAGCACTGCATTTACATATTGTTCGGATTGATATTGACAGGATGCAATCCTTTTCATGCTGATAAGATTCTAAAGAATGAATCAGAGCTGATTGAGATTTTCGATTTTATGAAAGAGTATGATAATGTAACATTGGAAATTGAATCGGATGATAGGTTGGCAGACAAAATGAGAAGACTGGATATTGATTATGTTGTAAAAAATGCTGATAAGAAAAATAATCGATATTCTGGATTTATAGAGGAGTCGGATAGCTTGTTGATTCTAATTAAGAAAAGTTACTTCTTTTCTACACCTGAGAAACGGATTATTTATGATTTTGCTTCAATACCAAGAGATTTTGGAAGTGATAAGATTGAGGGTGCATCCTATGAAATCAAGCAATTAGATGAAAGGTGGTATTTCACAACTGTTGGATTCGACTGAGATGAAGAAAAAGACTCGCAAGAAAATAATCTGGTTTTTAGGTATAACACTGACTATCTATTTGGCTCCAAAGCTAATATTCATAAGTGGTGTGGATTACAGGGAAACCTTTTCGACAAAATATCTACGTAACGATTCGACCAAAATAATTAGCACGAGCCACTTTCAGATTGAGACACCAAAAGACTGGATTCATATTTTTCATTGTTATGGAGAAGAAGGGGAAGCAGTTGGCTCTTTCGTCACAAAATATGGATTAATAAGATATGAGTATGGTATGTTTTCAAATCCATTCGAGATTGATTCAATATTCGTTTTTGCAAATGACACGATGACTGCAAATAGATTTTGGATAAATATTGGGTATAACGAGGACAATGAAACAGGAATACATATCCCAAGACAGAATGAGATGGAATGGCCTTTTTCGATTTTTATGAGCAAAGCATGTACGAAAAATAAGAGCCAATTGATTAATGGAATCAAACAGATTGAGTTCAAGAAATTTTATAATATTACATGGAAAACTGAGGAATAACGTGTGGTAACATGGGGTATAAAAAATTGCCGGGGAAGTAGGTTATTCAAGGGTTGTAGCCCGCTTTAACTTTTGTGTAACTTGACAGGAGATTCGCCCGCAAACCGGCAACATTTCATACCGCCACCGTTTTTACCGCCAAGCATAAAAATCGCAACACCTCGACGAAATGATATTTTATTAAAAATCCGTATCTTTGTTAAAATGATTATTCAATGGAATTAAACTTGGACATAAGTTATAATCAAATACTTAGATTGGTAAGGCAACTCCCCCAAAAGGATATTGTTAAGCTTGCTAATGCCTTACAATCAGAAATTTCTAAAGAGAAATCAGGTGAATCAATACATAAATTGATACTACAGGCTCCTACATGGACTGATTTAGAACTAAAAGATTACAATCAAGCAAGGATTCACATAAATAAGTCCAGAATTGCATGATTCTACTGGATTCTTCAATATTGATTGAGTTATTTCGAAAGAAAGAAAAGGATAAAACACTCTTTTATAGTTTGGCAAAGTCTAACAAGACTTTATGCATTTCATCTATCACATACTATGAAATAGGGATAGGTAATAGAAAATTGCATTTAGATTACTGGGAAAAACTAAGTAAGAATCTCAAGATTATTCCATTCGATAAAGAATGCTCTGATAATGCCATATCAATATATCTTGACTTGTTAAAGAAAAATAAAATGATTGACCTTGCTGATATTTTGATAGGCGCAACAGCGATTACTCATAATATTCCAATTGCTACATTAAACGAAAAGCATTTCAACAGGATAAAAGCCTTAGAAATCATTAAGTGAAATAATTGCCTGGCGGTAACAACCGGTCATACGCAATTACTCGTTAGCCCTTTATGAACTCCCTTAGGTCGATTGACTGGGTGTACCTCGTGAGCTCCCTGCGGTCGGTCATTCGTTAAGCCTTCGTGAACTCCCTTTGGTCGAAAATATGATGGGCCTCATGAGCTCCCTGCGGTCGGGTGCCGTGTCGAGGGATTGCTAAAGTCAGCTCACTTGGCTATCTATCGGGTAACCCGACAAGCGAGCGCCCATGAATCGGCAACTGCGCATACCGGCGAACGTTAGCGTTCATTGGAGGAAACCATCACCAATATACACAAGCAGAAATAAACGATAAAATATTAATCCTAAATAAGAACGATAAAATGAAATACATAAAGTTATTATTAAGTACCGTACTTCTGATAGAGCCTGGAATAATAGGCTTGCAGGCACAAGAAAGCGTTAACACCATAGGCGGTAATGCTTCAGGCAGCGAAGGCTCGGTGAGCTATTCCGTTGGACAGGTTGTTTACCAAACCCATACCGGAACAAATGGTTCCACAGCGCAGGGAGTGCAACAACCCTTTGAAATTTCAGCTATAACAGGAGTTGAAGAAGCTAAAGGAATAAACCTTATGGTTTCGGCATACCCAAATCCAACAGCTGATTATATTACATTGAAAATTGAAGGATTTGAAATATCAGATTTGTCTTTTCAGTTGTATGAAATTAATGGAAAACATTTAGAAATCAAAAAGATAGAAGGCGAGGAAACAAGCATTATAATGAACAATTTAGCGCCTGGAACATACTTTTTAAAAGTAATTCATGAGCACAAAGAAATAAAAGCATTTAAGATCATTAAAAATTAATTATTGTGAAAAAACTATTTACAATTTTAGTATCAGCTGTGTTATTAACGGCAAGTGCATTTACTCAAGCACCTCAAAAATTTAGCTATCAAGCAGTAATTCGGAACGGAAGTGATCAGTTGTTAACCAATCAAACCATAGGCATACGAATAAGCATTTTGCATGGTTCTATAAGCGGAACTACGATTTATCAAGAAACACAAACACCAACCTCCAATGCCAATGGTTTAGTCACAATTGAAATTGGATCAGGAACAACAATGTATAATTTTTCAGCAATAGATTGGGCATCCGGACCTTATTTTATCAAGACGGAGATTGATCCTGCCGGCAGTATAAATTATACTATAACCGGAACAAGCCAATTATTAAGCGTACCCTACGCTTTGCACGCTAAAACAGCTGAAAACGGATTCAGTGGTAATTATGAAGATCTCAATAACAAGCCAGTGAGCATTGATGAAGATAAAACTGATGATGTCACTATCTCTGGAAATCAAAGCATTGGAGGGAATAAAACCTATACAGGAAGCATTAGTGTTCCAACTCCGGTTAATGCAACTGATGCTGCTACAAAAGATTATGTAGATGGCATTTTGAGAACTCTGGGAATCCTGCCAAACAATTATACGGGATTGGTAACGGATATAGAGGGGAATAATTATAAAACAGTAACCATAGGCACACAAATCTGGATGGCAGAAAATTTAAGAACTGCTACGCTCAATAATGGGAGTGAGTTATCTATTTTTGTGGGAGCTATGAATTGGAGTGAATCAACTACACCCGGATATTGCTGGTATAATGATGATGCTGTTGCCTATAGAGCTAATTACGGGGCGCTTTACAACTGGTATGCGATAAATACCGGGAACCTCTGTCCAACAAACTGGCATGTACCCTCCGATGCTGAATGGTATGAACTTGAAACATATCTGGGAGGTATAAGTATAGCAGCAGGGAAACTTAAAGAAAATGGAACCATGCATTGGGCAAGTCCAAATGAAGGGGCTACTAACGAAAGTGGATTTACAGCTCTTCCTGGTGGTGGCCGAAATATAAATGGAGTCTTTTATAGTGCCACCAATGTTGGGTGTTGGTGGTCAGCAACTGAGGCAAGTAGTGTTTCAGCGTTGTACCGATTAATGGATTTTGAATTAACTAGTGTATTCCGATCCACAGTTGAGAAGCAGGCAGGTTTTAGTGTCAGGTGCGTTAAAGATTAATGGCATTCTGCGTTACAAAATGTTATATTAAGTATTAGACCAACGAAACGCTAACATACGGTAATATTCAATTGCCGGGTAGTGTGTTTGCTATTGTTTGTGCTTTTGGCTATCTTTCGGGTAAACAGACAAGTCAGCACTATTACACGGCAACTGAATATACCGCTGCCGTTATGCGTCAT
This sequence comes from uncultured Bacteroidales bacterium, assembly GCA_964560225.1. Lineage (GTDB taxonomy): Bacteria > Bacteroidota > Bacteroidia > Bacteroidales > UBA10428 > UBA5072. The sequence goes on along the minus strand of CAZLLD010000140.1, from coordinate 917 downwards.
GCAAAAAATCCCTACTAACATAGATTTTCGTATAAGACGATAATTGATTATCTTTGACAAAAATCTGAATATGAACACCAATGCATACAAGATATCATTAAACTATGGCCAGATTCTTGAATTGGTGAAGCAATTACCAAAAAAGGATAAGGCTAAGTTGAGTAAAGAATTGGCGAAAGAAGCTATTGATACTAGACTTTCCAGACTATTAAATTCCTTTTCAAATGATGAATTGACCGAAGAATTGATAAGACAGGAAGTGGAAAGTGTAAGAGCTGAAATTTATGCCCGGAAAAAAAAGAATTAAAGTCATAATTGACACTAATCTTTTTATCAGCTTCCTGATTGGAAAGCGATTAGTGAGCTTAAAGCAGACTTTAGTAAGCTCAATAATTCAGCTGGTTTTTCTGAACAAAATATCAGTGAATTGAAGATCATGACAAGTAGGCCTAAATTCCAAAAATACTTCAATCAAGATGATGTTTCTGATTTAATTGACTTAATACAAGCCATTGGCAAAATAGTTAAAATTACAAGAGAGCCAGACTTATTTAGAGACCCAAAGGATAATTTTCTTTTAGCATTAAGTGATAAAGGTAAGGCTGATTATTTGGTTACTGGAGATACTGACCTTCTTTCAATTAGAGAGTATAAAGGGACAAAAATTATAGCAATTGATGAATTTGAAGTGCTGATTAAACAATGCACGAACGCCTAACACCCGGTCATACGCAATTACTCGTAATGCCTTTATTAACTCCCTTTGGTCGTTTTTTTGGGTAGACCTCGTGAGCTCCCTCCGGTCGGGTGCCGCGCCGAGGGGTTGCTAAAGTCAGTTCACTTGGCTATCTTTCGGGTAACTCGACCCGCCTCCACTCCGTTACGGCCGGCAGGCAAGCGAGCGCCCATGAATCCCT
>CAZLLD010000139.1:0-5275 GCA_964560225.1 uncultured Bacteroidales bacterium | reverse complement strand
CATTAGCAACCCCTCGGCCCGGCAATTGCGTATGACCGCTTGTTAGGCACTGGCGATATTATATTCCGTAAACTATTAACTTTCTATATGTTGTAATATTTTTCTGCGTGTTTGGGTAGGCAAGCTCTTTAGCTGGTTTTGGATGTGTGTTGGTGTTTTTGTGCGACCAGCTAATGTGCTTGCCTTCGAAGTAATGTGTTATTTAATTATCCGTTTAAACTCATTATTTGAGATATAACCATATTTCTTTCCTCTGTGCCCAATAAAATTGATGGCATACTGAATCAATTTTGAATATGAATCCGATTCGCGTTTTATTATCCGTAATTCATAATCATATTCAGATAACCTAGTAATTGCAGCCAAATCACCTTCTTGAGCAATCTTAGAATACCTTAATTTACCTGTCCCAAGACGAAAATCTAAATTATTCTCAGCCTCGAAAGTCACTCTGCATTCATTATCTATAAAATGGAGATCAATGTAATTCATGTTGATTATTGCCGAATATGTTGCCTTGTCACCACGAATATTTCTGATTGTTAATGCTGGGAAAAAATCATAAGAATCTTTACTAAGCCAAAAATACTGTGTTCCTAAGCCAGCCGTTTCACCAATATTTGCCTGAATACGAGCGGTATCTGCGTGAACGAGTGATATTAACATTGTTATTTCTTGTTCATCCCCAAGTTTTACAGTAGTACCAACTTCATCATATAGTAATTTCCAAGAAGGATGATTTTTATTATTTAAAACTGGTTCAAATAAATCCCATTTTTGATTAAGGAAATTTTTTGTTAAGCCATCCCAAGAAAATCCCATTTGCTTAACATGTTCTTCGCCTAAAAACAATGAAGCCTCTACATTTTGAGACATTCCTGGACCGGTGAAATTTCCTGATGAAATAACCAAAGAATCCCCCTTTTTTGTGCTACAGCCATAACACTTAGCATGTAAAAGTCTCTTTCTGTTAATAATATAAACCTTGCACCCAACATTTAATAATTGCTCAACAACTTGCTGGCTAGACAAATTTTGTGAAGTACTACCTCCCAAGAAAGCAACACAACTGCCTCCCTTTTCAATATGATGTTTAAAGGTCTCATAAAACCTAACGCCTCCATTATAATTCGAAAATCCAGAAACGATATAAAATGTGCCATCACCGGGTTCCTTGCCTCGCACCCATGTTTGCTCAAGCATATGTAAAAGTCCCTTGGATTTTGGATCTGTGTGATAAACATTTGGGTGAATAGCAAACTGCATTGTACTACTTCTTGAAAACTATTAAAGATTCTTTTTGAACAGCATTGGAGGAATTAAGTCCATATCTCTGATAGGCTTCTAATTCAACAATTTCATTAATTTCAAAACCAATTTGCCTACCTAAGTATGACAATAATTTTGGCGTATCTATATCGGTACGTGTTCCTCCTATTGTTGTGTGATTATGACCAACAATAAGACAAAAATATTTATCTTTTTTTAATAATCTATATACTTCTTTAAATGCTATTGCCATATCATTAAAATATCTGTACAACAATGGCGGTAATGCCTTTTTTCTAAAACCTTCACTTGCCTTTAGCTTTTTATTAAGACTAATACAAAAAGAATGAATCTCCTCTGGAAGTAGACTTTTATTATTAATTAAACATAAATACCATTTTAAATACTGCGATTTTAAATTAAACTCCCTACTGCCAATCAACTCACTTTCAAGTCCTTTAATTTCTTTAGAAGATATAAGATTTAACCAAACAAGACTCAACCTTTGCGTATCGATATACGGTAAAGCTGTCGCATAGGGGGGGCTAGTTATTGCAAAGTCAAAAATATTCTCGCTGTCAAACTCTTTAAATTTGTTGGAGAGTTTAATATCTAAATTAAATGCCCTATTGTTGGAACTAAAAGGACTTAGAGCAGTCTGAAATTCCTTTAAATTTGATGCAAAGAAATTAATTGCTATTTCTAATTGTTGAATTATTGAGGTTTCAGGGAAAGGTGAAAATCTTCTACGTATTCGCAGATCCGTAGGCTCTTGGAAGGAATAATCTCTCAATAAATTGCTTATAATCACTAAATATATATTTCTAATTGATTCGTTTAATTCCATTGCTGCTAATCTGAAAGCTTCAATTATTCTCAGATTATCTTCAGGAAACCATTTTCTTAAATATATAATCCTATCATCATTATTGTCAATTACAAAACTTGTGCAAATTTCTTTAAACCTAATAAAAAAAATCTCTTTGCTCGCACTAATTTTGTCTGCAGAAACGCTTAATGCTTCAATCTTGGTATTTGCTATAAATACAGCTAAAGGATTTATATCTGTTCCTTTTGCTAAAATATTATCATGTGCTGCTTCAACCAAGGTAGTACCACTACCACAGAAAGGGTCCAAAATTAAATCCCCAGGTTTTATGTTATAAATATTAAATAATGACCTGACAACCTGTGGGTTGAATTTCCCTTTATATTCATGTAATCCGTGTACGGAATACCTAGTATTTTGTCTTTTCTGTCTAACTAATTGTCCACTTCCATTTTCAAATCCATATTGCAATGTTGGAAAAGTCTCCTTTTCAATTTTTGCATGAGAAAAATATACCAATTTCTTTAGCTCTTCGTAATTAGCTGACTCAATAACACAAAGTCTGTCGTCAAAGACTTCAAGATTTTTTGGATTCAATAATGATTGGACTTCCCTTATGGCAAACTTTTTCTCATACGGAAAAAACTTGTAATTATGCCAATACAGATTTATTTCCTTAGCTATCATTTTATTATTTCTGAAGTATTACTATAAATTCTTCTTTGATACGAGCATGAGATAGATTAAATGATTTTCTGCCTGATTTAATAATTCTGCGCAATGTAGTAATATGATTAAAGCCTTCTTGTATCCCGATGCCTTCAATTAATTTCTCATTCTCAATTATTTCACCATGTATCTTAGATTGTCCGATTACAAAGCATACAAAAGCCTCTTTATCACATATAATCCATAAATGGTTAATAAGCCTTTTCATCTGAATGATAAAATCATCAGCTGTTTGATGGTTTTTTTTGAAGTAGTGAGCTCTTGCACCTATTTCATTATTCTTAACAATGATAGGATCATAACCTAACCACCACATTCTATATTTATGATAGAGCCAATATTCATAAGCGTTTGGATATGGCGGAGATGTAATCACTAAGCCGACCCTTTTATCGAAATCTTGATTATTCAGCAGAAGTGAATCCTTATTAATTACTAATGCTGGTGTTGTATAATTATTTTCATTTTTAGCCCTCCAAAGCTTTTCAGTTGCTAGTTTAAAGAGATTAAACACGTCCTTTCTCTCTAATTCATTTGCTACCGCAGCATATCTTGTATCACTGTCTTGGTTTGAAACCCTTACAATAATGCTAGAAAAGCAAAATTTCAAAGCATTCAATATAGATTCATCATTGGTTTTATTTATTTCACTTAGTAGAATTGTTAGTGCATTTTGAATATCCTTTTTAAACCAATGATCAAGGTTAGGAATAGTGGGTATTGTAATTTTTCCTTTATAAGAGTTGCATTTCGTAATTATGTTTGAGACTATTTCAAGAAACCTTCTATCAAGAGGATGAGTTTTTACTTCTGATAAAATACAAGCAATTGGATTCAAATCAACTCCAATTGATTCGATTCCAGCTTTTTGAGCTTCAACAAGTGTTACTCCACTACCGCAAAAAGGATCCAAAATTACTGTGTTACTAGGTATTGGAAGATTACGAATTAAAGTTCTTGGAATCTCTGGAATGAACTTAGCTGGATAAGGGTGAATAGAATGAATAGCTTCATTTGATGAGTCCTCAAAATCCCAATCTAAATCATTTAAGATCAACTTTATATCTGGTTCTGAAATTATCATTACTTGGATTTTTCTTTTGATTTTAAATATTCTATCTTTTCTTCCGCTACTTGAATAGCTTGTAAAGCTAACTCCTCATTTTGAACCTCATAAACTAATTTATCGCTTAGCCAAGCTATGATTACATCGTTTTTTTTGTCTTTATAAAAATCCGCAAGCGATCTGATTTGATCTTTTGTTGGCATTCTCTCATCTCTTTCAACTTTACTTAAAATAGTTGGGTCAAGAGATAGTTTAGCTCCAACCTCTCTAAGAAGAAGTCCCTTTTCTTCTCTCAATTCACGTAGAGTTGTTCCAATTGTTTTCAAAGTGCTACATTTTGTCTTGACAAATATTGGCAAATATATAACTTCGCGTTACAAAAGCAAACATTGAATCAATTAAGTTTTTAACAGGTTATTAGATTATCTATGTATCAAATGATATGAAGTTTTTTGTGCGTTGAAAGAAAACAGCTCTTTTGCAAATTTTGGTCGTGTGTCGGCCTGTGTGATTTGCAAATGTGCTGTTTTGTGCGTGGGCTGTTCATTATATCGTTTTTCTTTTTCTGCCTTTTTGCATCTAAATCACCACTGTCGTTGATTTTTCTTCGCTTGTGCCTAACGTTGAGGGTATGCAGCGGGCGGGAGTTCGTGGTCACTTTCCTATCCGCCGTTACTGCCTTTGACAGCGAGCGATAAACTTGCAAATTGCTCTGAGACCCGCATGATGTATACCCTGTGTTAGCGGGCGTTTTTATTTATTCATTCTCGTATTTTGTCATAATTGAATCAAGATGGTTATAAGTTAAATTTTGAATTAAAGTTTTTCGTTCATCTATTGTCATAGTTGAATAGTTTTCTGGCGCTTTGGCGGACATATTTTTTGTACAAATTACACCTTCTCTATCAACAAAAAGATGGGCAGGAACTAATCTTATATTCATCCTCTTAGCAAAATCTTTAGCATCAGAAATAACTGGAAATTTAAATTGATATTTTTTTTGAAATCTCAACGCTTTACCTTTCGTTGCTGATGTCAATGCAATAAATAAAATATTTTTATGTTGCTCTTTAAGTCTATTAAGAGCAGGTATCTCGGCAATACATGGTCCACAATAAGTTTGGAAAACATTAATATAAACTATTTTTCCTTTCAAATATTCAGTGGACAAAGTATCTCCTGTAATTGTTACAAATTTAAAATCAGAAATCTTTTGTGCATTAATGTTGCTAAATAGAAAAGCAAACATTCCCAATAATATAACATTTTTCATAAGTTCTTTTAATTTAGTGGTTAACATTCAGTGGTTCTTTTCTTAAAATGCCCGCTAACGGTTCGGCGGTATGAAACGTAGCGCACTTCGAAGCATTGACTTATCAGAC
>CAZLLD010000138.1:0-5321 GCA_964560225.1 uncultured Bacteroidales bacterium | reverse complement strand
CGTTGTAAGCAAGTGTAGAAAACCGTATAGATACATTAATTCGTCATAAAAAAAATGAAATAATTACAAAAAACGGATTGACTGGATTGGTGCTTCGTTGATAGGGCGGTGCAGTTTGAGGGGAATTTATTTTCTTTTTTCTCCCCCCTAGCAAAGATAAAAACCCCACCGCACAAAACAGCACATTTGCAAACCCCACGAGCTGACCCACAAACCAATGTTTGCAAAAGAGCTGTTTTTTGCCTACGCACCCGTGCTGTTAATAAATGTTTAGTAACTATTGAATGTATTATTTTGACTTTCAATTGCAATTAGACTATATTTGACAATTAATGTCAAAATGATTTTATTCAAAATGGATACTTTAGGAGATATAATAAGACAACAACGAGAGGGGAAAGGATTACCACTACGTATTGTAGCTGGATTCTTAAATATCGACCAAGCGATATTGAGTAAAATTGAACGGGGACAAAGAAAAGCTTCTAAAGAACAAGTTTTAAAACTGACTGAATATTTTGATATTGATAGGGAAAAACTATTAGTAGCATGGTTGTCGGATAAGATTGTGTATGAATTGACAGATGAGGAATTTGCGGACAAAGCCTTAAAAGTAGCTGAAAATAAAATTGAATATTTAAAGAATAGAAAAATATGAAACTCAAAAAAGTTGAAATACAAAAATATAAATCTTTTGAATCCGAACAAAAGTTTGAATTAAATGATGGAATTACCATTTTGGTTGGAATGAATGAATCTGGTAAGACAGCTACTTTAGAAGCAATTGCAAAAACTAACTATTTCCAAGATGACAAGCAATTTAAGTTTAATTTAACTCATGATTATCCTAGAAAAGAGAAAAAGCAAGTTGATAAAAGCGGAGAAAATCCTAAGGCTGTTACCTGTACCTATGAGATACCTCAGTGGCTTGTTGATGAAATATCAAAAGATGTTGGTCTGAATGTATTAAAATCAAATATATTTTCTATTACTTCAAAGTTTAACAATTCAAAACGAACATTTGTAGGGGTTACAGCTGATTTAAAGAAATTTATTTCTGAAAAAACTAAAGAATTAGGTATATCAAGTAACACAACAAATGATAAACTTGAAAAGATAAAATCGCTTTCTGAATTCGAAAGTCTTGCTGCATCTTTTAAAGATGAAAATTATATTGCTGCATTCAAAAAGCTTAAATCATATTTTGAATTTAAATGGGGTTCATGGAGTAATCCTGTGGAAGAATATATTGCAAGAATCTACCTTGACCCAAATCTTCCTAAATTTCTTTATTATGATGAGTATTTTACTCTTCCATCAAGAATAAGCATTGAGAAACTTGAACAGGAGGCATTAGAAGAAAATGAATATAAAACTGCAAAAGCGCTTTTTGAATTAGCTGATATAAATACTAAGGAAATTATAAAAGCAAGCGATTTTGAAGATTTTGTAGCAGAACTTGAAGCCACAGAAGCTATAATTTCAGCGGAACTGTTTAAATATTGGAAAACAAACAAAAATTTGCAAATCACGTTTCAGATTGACAAAAAGGAAGAAACAGACCCTCGTAATAATCAAAGAATCGTTGAGCATATTTTAGATATAAGAGTAAAAAGCAAAGGAGTTTCATTACCATTAAAAAACAGAAGTAAGGGCTTTAACTGGTTTTTTTCCTTCCTAGTTTGGTTTAAAAAGATACAGGAAGATAACGCTTCAAACTATATATTACTTTTAGATGAACCAGGTTTAAATCTTCACGCATCAGCACAAGCTGACTTGCTAAGATTCTTAGAGGATTTGTCAAAAAATTATCAGATTATCTATACTACGCATTCTCCTTTTATGATTTCTTCTAAGAATTTAGATAGGGTTAGAACGGTTCTTGAAACTGATAAAGGTTCAGTAATATCTGAAAGTATTCAGGAAAAAGATCCAAATACATTATTTCCTTTACAAGCTGCTTTAGGATATGATATTGCTCAAAATCTTTATGTAAGTGATAAAAATCTACTTGTTGAAGGAGTTTCGGATTTAATTATTCTTACTTCACTATCAGGAATGCTTGAAGCTGAGAACAGAAACTTTTTATCCCCCGAGATTACTATTGTACCTACAGGTGGATTAGAGAAAGTTGCAGCATTTATTTCTCTTCTAAGAGGTTCCAAGTTAGAAACTGCTTGTTTGCTTGATTCATATACCGATGCGAAAGGAAAGGCAAAAATGGACAATATGATTGCAGAAAAAATAATTCAGAAAAATAAGATACGATTTTATGATGAGTTTGTTGATAGTTACAGTAAAGCTGACCTTGAAGATTTATTTAAAAAAGAAGATTATTTAAAACTGTTTAATTCTGCATTTAAAGAATTAGCTGATATAAAATTAACTGATTTAGATACAAATATTAGCCAGACAATAATTCAAATAAACAAGCATATCGGTAAGGACCGTTTTAATCATTATCGACCTGCAAATGAACTTGTAAAACTAGCAGTAGATAAAAGTTTCTTTTCAGATGTTACCTTAGATAGATTTGAGAAATTATTTGTAGAAATTAACAAATTATTTAAATAAATACTTAGGATGAAGTTCTCTCTTGAGAAATATAAAAAGTCAATTGAATTGGCAATAAATCATTTTTGGAATGTTCGTAATTCTCAACTTTCCTCAAAAACTACGTCAGATACAGGTAATAGAGGTGCTGTAACTGGAGGAAAGCAGTTAGATGGTTTTATTGATTTAATAGAACAAGTGGCGATTGACATGGGAGTTTCTCAGGATTGTATTTATAAAAAGGGCAATCAACTCCCTGGTTTTTTTCGACCTACAAAGGATTGGGATTTGCTAATTATCACACCTAAAAAGAAATTAATTGCTGTATTAGAATTTAAATCCCAAGTAGGTTCATTTGGCAATAATTTCAATAACAGAACAGAAGAAGCAATTGGAAGTGCTGTCGATTTATGGACAGCATTTAGAGAAAATGCATTTCCAAATCAAACAGCTCCATGGGTAGGTTATATGATGATAATCGAAAAGTCTCAAAAATCGGATTCAGTTGTAAGGATTTCAGAACCTCATTTTAAAGTCTTTAATGAATTTCAAAAAACAAGCTACATTGATAGATATGAAATCCTATGTAATAAACTAATGCTTGAAAGACATTATACTGCTGCGGCTTTAATTTGGACTTCAAAGAACAAGCATTTCGGCGACGTTTCATATGAATTATCAATTACAAAGTTCTTATTCTCCTTTATGGGTCATATTCAAGGAAACTTAAGCGAATTTGAATAATGTACGGAAAACGTTCAAATGGTAAAGAGCATGGTGTTGTTTTAACAAAACCGGAGGTTGTTAAATCAATGCTTGATTTGATTGGTTATACATCTAATAATGATTTGAGCAAGAAAGTTATTGTCGAACCTTCTGCTGGTGAAGGTGCTTTTGTTGTTGAAATATTAGAAAGGCTTTTTATTTCATCAAAGAAATATTTGTTTAACTTCCGAGAAGCTTTAATAAATTTGCACTTTTATGAAATAAATGAACACAGTGTTTCTTTATTAAAAGAAAGAATATTGATTCTTTTAAAAGAAAAAGCAGTCAATGATTTACCTAAAATAGTTCATCAAGGTGATTATCTAACGGAGGATGTTCCTAAATCTGACTATATTATTGGAAATCCACCTTATGTTAGGCATGAAAATATTCCTGAAAAGAATAAAGCCAAATACAAAACACTTTTCAAGACATTTAATCAACGGAGTGACTTGTATATTCCTTTTTTTGAGAAAAGTCTAAATCTATTAAAACCTGACGGTGCTTTATGTTTTATTTCTTCAAACAGATGGCTTAAAAACCAGTACGGTAAGAACCTAAGGAATTTAATCAGTCAACGATTTAACCTTTATCAAGCCATAAATCTAGAACAAGCAAGCCCATTTGAAGAAGACGTTATAGCTTATCCATCAATTTTTCATATTAAGAATAATGGCTCTAATGTAAATTCATATTTCTATGAATTAAATAACATTAATAGCTTATCTAGAATTCAAAACAATGTTATAAAACCTATCAGAGAAATACGTTTAGGTTCAACGAAAGGGGAATGGTTTTCACATAATACCTATGAAACAAAAAATAGAGACAATCTATCATTGATTGAAAAACAGAATTTTAAAATAGGTATTGGAGTTGCAACAGGAAAAGATTCAGTTTTCATAGGGAATGATTTCCAGGAAAAGGTTGAAAAAGAATTATTAATTCCAATTTTATCTTCCAAGGATTTAAAAGGAGATGCTTTTAAATGGCAAGGAAATTATCTCATAAATCCGTTTAATTCAGATGGTTCTTTAATATATTTAGATAGCTACCCAAAAGCCAAAGAATATTTTAATAAATATAAAGAAATACTTCAGAAAAGACATATTGCGAAGAAAAACATATTGAATTGGTATAAAACAATTGACAAAATATATATTGATTTATATAAACAACCTAAGATTTTGCTCCCAGACATCACTGGAAATAAATATATCTTTATTGACGAAGGAAATTTTTACCCGCATCATAACCTGTATTATATAAGTTCAAATAATATTGAGGAGTTAAAAATATTAGCATGTTTTCTGATGTCAGATTTTGTAAAAAATCAGCTAAATGAAAATGGAAATAAAATGAATGGCGGTTATTGTAGATGGCAGAGCCAAAATTTGCGAAAAATACTTATTCCATTCATTCATGCGATACCCTTACGATACCGAGAGCGACTTGTTGAATCATATGAAAAAATGGAAATTGAAAACATAAATGAAATAATTAGCAGCATTGATTACTCAAATATAAAGCAAACAGTTGGGCAGTTGACAATTTTTGAACCGATAAAAAAATACGAAGTTGGGTAAATTGCCAACCCTATCTGTTAGCACATTGGCAAGTCCCACGAGCCACCCTTAGACCAAAACTTGCCAAAGAGCTAACAAATGCCAGCCCTGTTACCGCCTTTAAGGGCGGTTTGGGGTTTGCCCGCCCACAAAAAAAAAATAAATTCAAGCTCTGTTGCAAGGTAAGTGCAGATTGATTAAGATAAAAGATTGGATTTGAAAAACTTGAAACAGATTGACTTTGAACAATAAACACCAGCATACAACATGCGGTCATACGCAATGCGGGGTGCGGTGCCTGTTTTATTTGCAGCTCATTTAATAAAGCTTGCGGTAACTCGACAAGTGAGCGCCCTGAATCCCGCACTGCGCATACCGCTAACCGTTTGTAACCCATTGCAAAAGACAGATTTGCCAAAGACCAGAGATATTTGTAAA
>CAZLLD010000137.1:0-5522 GCA_964560225.1 uncultured Bacteroidales bacterium | reverse complement strand
TTTGTAGCCCCACCAGGAATCGAACCTGGATTTAAGGTTTAGGAAACCTCCGTTCTATCCATTGAACTATAGGGCCGAAAATTTTCCTGCAAATTAAGCTTTAAAAATTCTTTTCCACAACCACTTTTTAGATATTTTTCTCTTTTTCTTGCCTGCTCACGACTATAGGTTATCTCGTGGTATATTAAAACCCAAGGTCTGAATCCCTTTGTTGATTTGGTTCTGCCGTCATTGTGCTCACGAATTCTGTTCTCAAGGTCTTTGGTAAAGCCCACATATATTCTGAAATCAACCTGGCTTTGAAGTGCATAAACATAGAATATTTCCATAACTTTTGGATTTAGGAAACCTCCGTTCCCTGCCGGTAGGCAGGGGCGCAAGCGATTGATAAAAAATTAGTCTGAAGGCTTTGCATCACCCGGTTCCCGTTATTCCAGAGGGACATCATTTTTGAGGCCTATATTTCTCCGCGTAACCGTAAAGTCTGATACGATGATATTTCTTTTGAACAACGAATCTCCATTGCTAAAGTTGGCCAGTGACCCCCTGATATGTGTAAAGCCTGAATCGGCAAGCATTTTTGAGGTGCTGTAGGTGACTGAGTCCCCTCCCTGCGGCCTGTAATTAACCTCATTGAAATAAATCCGCCTGCCATCGGCTGTACTGTCATCACGGTAAAAGTACAGCGTCATTCTCGGGTTTACGGAAAGGTCATCGGGGGAAAGCCACACAGTGACAGTAACCATGTACCTGCCGGACTGTGTGATCGGAACATTGATCTCCAGCTTGTCCATGGTTCCCTGCCTGGGCCTGCGTTTAGTTGAATCGCTCCATATAATTTCCATTTCCGCCTTCTTCAAGCGCTCTTCTTCAGCAAGAGCTTCCTGTTCCATTTCCTGCAACCTGGCATTAACCTGGTTCATCAGTTTTTTCATTTTTTCCGGATTCCTGCTGTAGTAAACCATGGTTGTATCAAACCGTGCTTTGGTGAAGCCGTATTTATCAAACAGCGATCCGTACAATGATGCCGAGTCGATTTTATAAGTTAAACTGACGTTCCTGTACTCGGCAACAATGGCATTGGCAATGTGCAGGTCGGCCATGAATGCCACCAGCTCTTTTTCAGAAATCCGGCTGTTACGAAAGCCATGACAGCTAAAAAGCAGCATGATCACGGTGATGATACATGCTGCTTTAGCAATGTGAAAGGGTAAGTATTTTGTCATCAGTCTTTGATATCGTTAAACCGGTAACCCAGCATGATTTCGTGCGATCCGAAATTGTGCGCACCCAGCGGATTGAGCACCAGGTCATAGGAATACCCGATGTAAATTTTTCGCTCATGCACATAACCCAGCATGATGGATATGGCCTCCTGAGACCTGTATGACAACCCGGCCCACATCATGTTCTTATACCAGGCCCTCACGTTGAAGTCGATCTGGAAGGGGGCCGGCCATACTTTCTTGATGATCACACTGGGTTCAAAAGCCCATTCGCGGTTGTAATAATATTTATAGCCTCCGGTAAGGTAAAAGTGACTCTTGAGCCTGCCTTTCCCTGACGGATCGTTGCTGACGGGAATCTTGTTGTTGAGCACGTGTGTTACCACCAACCCGACATTATAGGTTGATGACCAGAAGTAAAATCCCAGGTTGGCATCGGGAATATAGTAATTCTCCTTGTTGTTCAAAGTAAGATCTGCATCATCAGGCATTTCTATCTTGGAAAGGTCGATTTTGTACTGCATAATTCCCACATTGAGGCCGGCTGCAATGTTCATATCCTCATTGATGTTGTAATGATAGGCATATGATCCCAGAATTGAGCCCATGCTGGTAGATCCGGCCACATCGTAACTGATGGTGGCTCCCCAGCCCATGGGGTGGTTGACAAGCGGGCCATAGAGGCTCAGTGAATTGGTGATGGGAGCGTCGGAAAAGCCAACCCATTGAAACCTGTTGGTCGAGGTTACCTGGAAGTAATTGTTGGTTCCGGCCAGTGCAGGGTTCAGCACAAACGGGTTGGTCATGAACATGGTTGTCAGCGGATTTTGCTGCGCCAGGGAAAGATATCCCATGCTAAGGCCCAGCAATACCAGGCAGGTGAACTTTTTCATCCGTAATTTCATTTGAGTGTTTCCGAATGGAACCCGCATGTGTGCATCCTCATGCGAGTATATGGCTTGGTTTAGAGATGCCCGTTTCATCGTGTTATCTTAAAATGGTTACTGTTCCGGTATAGGGGTCTGACTTGCCGTCTTTGACGTCAATGATATAATAATACGAGCCTACCGGCATCGGTCTGCCGTTTCGTGTTCCGTCCCATTCCTGCGAACCTCCGTAGCCTTTTGATTCAAATACCGGCTCACCCCAGCGGTTGAAAACGCGCACATGAATCAGGCTGCCATAACCTTCGGCATTCTCTATCTTCCAGGTTTCGTTGACTCCGTCATCGTTCGGACTGAAGCCTGTATAGATTTTGATGGGCCTGCGGAGGATTATCCGAATGTAATCTGAACTGACGCAACCCTCCGGCGTTGTGCCGGTAACTGTATACACAGTATCTCTCAACGGAGTTACCATAACCCCATACAAAGTATTATCCGTAATCCAGATATTGGGTTCCCACAGGTAGGTGACAAAGCCACTGCTGCTTTGCATGGCAAATGGGAGGCCGTCTTCCACGTATTTTACAGAATCTGCATAATCGTTTTCAAAAACATCCCAAATCCGCATTTCAGGAACTATATACACTTGAATGTTCACGGTGTCTACATCGTAGCAGCCGAATTCATCGGTAACCTGGTAATGGAATTCGGTAGTTTCCTGTACATTGATTACCGGGTTGGGTATGTCCATAATATCCGGATAGCTGTGTGATGACCACTGAACACTGTGACCTGGTGATCCATTGAGCTCATAATCAATGCCCGGACAAATGGTGGCATCTGATCCTGCATCCGCAGTGGCAAAATGTTCATATCCAATATCGAAACTATTGACTGTCATACATCCCTCTTCATCAGTAATGGTAACCAGATAGTGGCCGGCTGGAACATTTACTAAGTCTTCTGTTGTTGCACCGTTTGACCACTCAAAAGAATATGCTGTACCGGAACCGCCACTGACGCTTATTTCAATAGTTCCGTCAGCTGTGTTGAATGAGCAGGTAGCATCTGTCTTATTGTCTAAAACAACTTCAATGGGTGCCGGACCGTTTATTTCAATGGTTTCAATGAACACCCTGCCTTCGCTGTCTTCAATTCTTATGTCATATGATCCGATCTCCTGACCGGTGAACGAGAAGAATATGTCATTGGTAGTTAATGGTTCGGTGAAACTGCCTGTGAGCGTATAGGGAGCAACACCATCATTTATTAACAGCAGGAAGCTGCCGTCGGCATAACCGCCGCAGGTAACGTCGCTTTTGGTGACGGTAACATCGAGCATTTCAATACTCAGGTTCACCGTTTCGGTATAAGTACATCCGAGGGCATCCACAACGTAAACCTGGTACAATCCGGCATCCAAACCCGGGAAATAGCCGCTGACCTGCAAGGTGGCCCCGTCGTCAATTGAGTACTGGTAGGGTGCTGAGCCACCCGAGGCCGTGAGCGTGATGCTGCCGGGATTCGCAGCGATAACCGGGACCATATCTACCTGAACCACAAGTTCGGGATGCTGATCAATCTGAATAATGGTATCGAAGGAACATTTATTGATATCGGTCACTCTTACGGTATAGTAACCGGCAACAAGATTCAGGAATACCCCTGAGTCGGCTACTGCCGAAGGTATATTACCCGGCAATAAAGTATAGGTCAGCGTACCTGTGCCGCCCGAAGCTTTGCTGCGGATGATGCCATCATTGCTTCCAAAGCATGCCAGGCTGTCGGTATGCTGCATATCATCAAAAACTATTGCTGGAGGAGCTGTAACGTCTACTGTGGCCACGGTGGTACATAAGAGAGCATCTGTAACGAGCACAGAATAAGTACCGGGGCCAAGCAGGACCTCGGATGAGTTAGGTACCACCGTAGGACCTGTCCATTCATAGGTGTAAGGCTCAATGCCTCCCTGAACGGTCACAACAGCCCTGGCATCTTCTGTATTAAAACAGGAAGTCATCAGCCGGATCGGAACGATGTATGAGGTAGCACGAAGTTCACCGGCTATAGGATTCAGGATTTCCTCATTGATGGCTCCTGAGCTATAGCTAATCGTTACGGTATCACCTTCGTTATTTTCATCGGTAAATGACAGGGTGGCCAGTTTCAGGTACCCGTCATAAATAGCACTTGCATTGTAGGAATCATAAACCCGAACCTGCCATGCCCCATTGGCCGGATCCATGCCATTCAGCACACTCCAGTCACCGGTTGCGGCAAATTCACCTGAGATCAGCTTGGGCAACACACACCAGTTGATGGTATCCCCTGTGAGTTTATCGATTTCTGTGGTGAAGGTCGCATTCACCTCTTTGTTGTAAGGATTGCCACCACAAAGAGTGGGGTTAGGTGCCTTAAGGACCACCTCGGTACCGTCGGGGGCTACCAGTGAAAAACCAAGATCCCAGTATAGCAGTCGCTGTGTCACATGAACTCCGATAACAATCTGCGTGGTTGCAGTATTGATCAGGAAAGGTGCCGGAGTACCTATTGTAGCGATGATCTGGTTCATTTCGAGCTTGACGGGTGCTGAATAAGCGCTGCCGCAGGTAGAACTTACATAGCAACGGTAGTATCCCGTATCGGCAATTTCTACATTCTGAACGGTGAGGTCTGCAGTAGCCGTACCTGAAACTTCCGCATCATCATAAATGTCGATCCAGATACCGGCGATTTCGCGCTGCCACTGGTAAGTTGTGGCACCCAGACCATTGGTGACTATATTAAAACTCACATTTCCTCCTTCACAAACCAGGGTATCCTCATCCGAATCGATTACAGCCGTGGCCGGATCAACCACCAGGTCAGCGGCACCACTGGTAAGTGTTCCGCATTGTCCGGTAACAACCACATCATAACTTCCTGATTGGGAAGGAACAACAGCAGTGAGTGATAACGATGGCATTGTTTGGCCGGAAAGGTCGGTGCCATCTTTTCTCCACTGGTAATTCAGATTTGTTCCGGTTGCTGTAACTTGAAGCGTTACATCTGATCCTTCACAAACTTGTTGCCCGGCAGGATCCGAAGTTATCTGGGTATTCAGGGCAACTGTAAGTGTTACCAGATCACTGGTCAGGTTTCCGCAGGTTCCGTTAATGACAACATCATAACTGCCGGCATTCAGGGCGGTAACATTCGTTAATGTAAGCGTGGAAGCGTTCGCTCCGCCGATGTTTGAACCATTCTTCCGCCATTGGTATGTTAGGTTGGTACCGTCAGCAACGACTGTGAAAACAGCGGCGGACCCTTCACAGGCTGTCTGAGACACAGGTTGTGTGGTAATGGCCGTAGCCGGATTTACGGTCAGCGTCACGGTATTGCTGGTGACATCCGATCCGCAGTCACTGTGAAC
>CAZLLD010000136.1:0-5636 GCA_964560225.1 uncultured Bacteroidales bacterium | reverse complement strand
GCTTTCTAAACTCTGCCCACCAGAAAACGCTCAAACAAAGGTCTATAGTTGTAGAATCCAATGCATACACATTACCGTCAACTTCGACTTCGAAATCGCTTCTGTAATAGCTTTTACGCGCTTCTGCAATCAGGACATATGCAAACTCTTCAAAGATTTTATAACTACGTTTCTCATTTGCTGTGCCAAGGTTTCTACGCGATATTGTTTTGCCAAATCCAAGGTGGTAGTATTTCGGTTGATGAGCCTCAAGGCTTAAAATCAGATCCCGCATACTGTCTCTCGAAGTGAGTTGTCCAAAAACCATACAAAGCATCTGGTTCCAGCAGGTAAAGGATCTGACATACTTGTTTCCTTGATATTTGTCTACAATCCCATCAAATGTCCTGCGTGGTAAAAACTCTGAAATTTGAGCGAAGATGTATTTGCCTTGATTCATGGATTTATGCTTTAGCAATGCAAAAATCCAACTTTTCAATTCAAATCGTCACGCTCATAAAAAACGCTGTAAGTACGATTAACAAAGTATTTCAAAGAACTATTATATATTTTTAATGCCCACTTGTGATAATAGAAAACAAATAAAAACTGCTGGCAACAGCCGGTCATACGCAATTATTCGAATTACTTTTTGTAACTTCCTTCGGTCGGTAACATGGTTGAACCTCATGAGCTCCCTTCGGTCGGTTGCCGGGCCGTGCGGGTGCTAAGGTTAGCTCTCTTGGCTTCATTGGTGGGTAGCCCGACACCAAAGCGCCTTGAAACGGCAACTGCACATACCGCCGAACGTTTGGTTGCAATTGTAAAAAACAGCATCATGCTAAAAATTAGAGTCATACTGATTATCTTATTAATTGGTCAATTAGGTCTGAATGCTCAGACTTTTAATGTTTGTATTGATACATTGTTCCTTGATGTTAAAGATATAGCGCGTCCTGCATCCAGAATTAAATTGACTCATGTTGTAAAGTTTGATAATAATTATTATTGTTTTTTCGAAGAACAAGGATTATACGGTTTTAGATTAAAAAATAAACACTTTCTTGTCGTTTCAGATACAGGTGAAATTCTAAAAAACATTGTAGTTCCTAAAGAGATTCAACATAAGAAAATAACATATAAACCTTTCTTTACTTCTAACTTAGAATTTTTTATTCCTGAGTTAGAAGGTGATAATAAATTTTTAACAGATATAGAGGGAAAAGTAAATGGATTTAGCATAAATAATCAGATAACTCTTAATAAAGTAGAATAAAAACTGCCTACAACATGCGGTCATACGCAATTATTCGAATTACTTTTTGTAACTTCCTTCGGTCGGTAATATGGTTGAACCTCATGAGCTCCCTTCGGTCGGTTGCCGGGCTGAGGGGTTGCTAATGTCAGTTCACTTGGCTAACTTGCGGGTAACCCGAAACGAAAGTGGCCATGAAACGGCAACTGCACATACCGCCAACGTTATGTGGCATTTAAAAAAATTATACTTCGCTATGAAAAGACTTAAAGTGATTATTTTATTAGGTTTAAGCATTGTTTTTGAGATGAATTCTCAGAAATTCGATTTTAACATTGGTAAAGTGATAATTGCCGGACATGTTAATTTAAACGATAGTTCATCTTCCTTAATTTCATTATCATACTCTGGCTCTACAGACAGGTGCGATTATCTTACTGCTATTGTTGATAAAAGTGGTGACTTTAAATTTGAATTTGAAATTTTACATTCTCAAGATGTGTTGATTAAATATGAGAGAGGTAGGGCTAGGCTCATTGTTCATCTTAATGATAGTTTATTCCTCCGGATTGATGCCGATGACTTTAAGAAAGAAGTTTATCCTTTATTTGAAGTAATTGGAGGTAACCCCAAGACAAATGAAAATATTCAAAAGTATTTGCGTTTCAAGCAGAACTCAATTCATTTTAAAACTGAATGTGCGAATAAAAGTGTTAAACAATACCTAAATGATATCCGCCAAAATATAAAACTTCAAAATTTAGTTTTAGATTCGTTTAAACTACAAAATAATCCAACCCCTGAATTTATTAATTGGGCAACAAAAGATATTGTTTATTCAAATGCTAACTATTTGGTAGATTTTAAACTTTATCATTTCATAAATAAAACCACCTATTCTGGTGATTTATTCGACACAACACTTTTTCCGGTAAACGATGATTCTGCATTAATTTCCTCGATGTACTATATGCACCTGTGGCAATATGTTATAAACTATTGTCAAAAAGATTCACATGCAAGAGCATTATTAACCCAAAATAAACTCGACGAAGCTTACAATATATCCCTTAATAATTTTATCGGGCATGAAGAAGCAGGAAAAAGCCGAGACATCATGTGTTATCAAATGTTATCTGACTTATTGAAAGAACCCAAAGATGAATTTTCAAAAATTGGCAAAAAAATAAATTTATTTGTACAAAGTCCTATATTAATTAAATTGTTAAAAAAGAGACAAGAAGAGAACCTTCTCCAATCCCACTATCAGACTTCATTGTTTGATAAACAAACGAAAGAAACGAAGGAAATTATGGGCGATGTTTTTTTTAACATCAAAGATAAATATAAGGGTAAAGTAGTCTTTTTGGATTTTTGGGCTACATGGTGCAGCCCATGCAGATCTGAGATCCCTTATTCAATTGAATTGCAAAGCTATTTCAAAGATAAAGACATAATTTTTGTAAATATTTGTATGTCATCTAATGAGACTGAATGGAAAAATATGGTTGAAACATTGGATTTAAAAGGAGAAAACTATTTTCTAAATAATGATCAAACCGTTAGAATTAAAGATAAATTAAAAATTTCAGGTTTCCCAACCTATATGATTATTGATAAAGTCGGACATATTGCAAGTAGAAATGCTCCAAGGCCCTCGTCAGACAAAGAAATAAAAGCAATATTGACCAACTTGTTACAACAATAAACGCCACATAACACGCGGTCATACGCAATTATTCGAATTACTTTTTGTAACTTCCTTCGGTCGGTAATATGGTTGAACCTCATGAGCTCCCTTCGGTCGGTTGCCGGGCCGAAGGGTTGCTAATGTTTGTTCTTTTGCATATCTTTCGGGTAACACGACAAGCGAGCGCTCTGTAGCGGCAACTGCGCATACCGCTGACCGTTGTAGTCAATGGTAAAAAACAGATACACATGGGTTTAAATGATATTAAGAAAGAGTTAATGAAACTGGATAAGACAAAACTTATCGAATTTGTTTCTGAATTATATAAGACACAAAAATCTGTCAAAGAGTATCTTGACTTTTATTTTAATCCTGATGAAAAAACACTATATGAAAAGTATCGTTCGCAAGTAATCGAAGCATTTTATCCAAAAAGGGGCTTCAAACTTGATCTAAGTAAAGGAAAAAAAGCGATCTCTGATTTCAAAAAATTAGGTGTTTCATCTAAATCCTTAGCAGATCTAATGCTATGTTATGTAGAAGCAGGGGTTCAATTTACCAATGATTATGGAGATATTAACGAAAACTTTTATGTGAGTATAGAAAGGATGTTTGTGCAAACTTTATCTTTAATGGGAAAGGAAGATATATTAGATCATTTTCTTGAAAGAAACAGAAAAGTTGCTTATGATGCAACAAATATTGGATGGGGATTTGGAGATTTTATGATAGCTGCTTTTATAGATTTCTATCCAGATGAACTGGAAGAAGTTGATGAGGAAGATAGGACCAAAACCATCCTAAAGAAGCTAAAATTATTAAGCTGAATAAGAAATAACCACTGACTACAACATGCGGTCATACGCAATTATTCGAATTACTTTTTGTAACTTCCTTCGGTCGGTAACATGGTTGAACCTCATGAGCTCCCTTCGGTCGGTTGCCGGGCCGAAGGGTTGCTAATGTTGGTTCATTTGGCTAACTTGCGGGTAACACGAAACGAAAGCGCCCATGAATCGGCAACTGCGCATACCGGTGAACGTTAGCTGGCAGAAACAGTACGCAAACAAAATGATTGAACATTATTTTGTAACTTCGCAAGAAATTACTTTGATATGACAGCAATAGAATTGAAGACAGTGCTTATCAGGAGGATATCAGAGATTAATGATGTTTCATTTCTTAAGGCTATTAAGACAATTCTTGACTCAAAGACTGATAAAGAGATACTTGCCTTGAGCGCAAAACAAAGAGAAGAGATCATTGCATCTCAGAAGGAAATTGAAAATGGGTTGTACGTCGGCCATGATGAGCTGGATAAAGAAGTTACTGCATGGCTAAACGCAAAATAGTTTGGTCTCATCGAGCAAGGATTAAGTTGTATGAGATTCTCAAATTCTACAATGAAAGGAATCAAAGCAATTCATATTCTAGCAAACTCTATAAAAAGTTCACAAAAGAACTAAACTTACTCAAAAGGCATCCAGACTTAGGCATTAATACTGAGATAGAATCCGTAAGAGGATTAATAACAGGAGACTTTATAATCTATTATCAAGCCGCTGATGCAATGATAATTGTTCATTATATTTGGGATTGCCATCAAGATCAGGAAGATTTAAAAATTTTGTAATAGCAACTTTTGCTAACATGCGGTCATACGCAATGCGGGGTGCTGTGCCTGTTTTGTTTACAGTTTACTTAATAACCATTGCAGTAACTCGATAAGTGAGCGCCCTGAATCCCGCACTGCGCATACCGGCGGCCGTTGTAAACAACGCCAAGAAAGACCTCTCAGACAAAATATCCTTGCAAATAAGTAAATAAATATTTACCTTTGACTAAATTTCCAGTGACTTGAATGAAGTGTTCCGAGCTTTATCGAATCTTGCTTAAGGATGGATGGTATCCGGTTAAACAGAGCGGATCACACATAAAGTTAAGACATGACGCAAAGCCTGGGACAATAATATTTCCAAATCACGGAAGTCAGGAGATGGGTAAAGGATTGGAGAAAAAGATTAGGAAAGATGCAGGATTAAAATGAGAAAGCTATGAAAGCGACCAAAAAGAAAATAAAGATGATAGTGGAAAAGACCGACACAGGATTTTCCGCTTACTCACAAGAACAATCAATATATACAACCGGACGAACCATAAGCGAGTTAATAGAAAATGCTTATGAAGCGGCCAATATGTACTTTGAAGATGAAAAAGTTCAAATAACACATGAAAACCTGAAGTTCGAAATTGATTTTAAACAGTTTTTTCAATATTACAAGGTCATAAACTCAAAATTCCTTGCAGACAAAATAGGGATGAATGCTACCTTGCTTTCACAGTATGTACAGGGCCATAAAAAGCCATCAGATGCACAAACAGAAAAGATTTTATCAGGGATTCATCAAATAGGCAAGGAATTAACTGAAATTAACCTAATATACAAAAGATAATAGGACTGTTTACAACATGCGGTCATACGCAATTATTCGAATTACTTTTTGTAACTTCCTTCGGTCGGTAATATGGTTGAACCTCATGAGCTCCCTGCGGTCGGTTGCCGGGCCGCGGGGTTGCTAATGTTTGTTCATTTGGCTATCTTTCGGGTAACCCGAAAAGTGAGCGCCCATGAATCGGCAACTGCGCATACCGCCGAACGTTTAGTGGCAAGTGTAAAACACAGTACAACACGCAAATTGGGACATTATGAAT
>CAZLLD010000135.1:0-5706 GCA_964560225.1 uncultured Bacteroidales bacterium | reverse complement strand
CTCAATATATAGGTCGTTTGAATAGAAAAAATGTTGCACCGTCAGAAAAAAATCAGATTAATTGCAACCATTTCGGGTTCCCGTCGACTTATGAACCATAAAACAATTTAACAAATTTAGCCATGGAAGAAGTATTTATCACAGCTTTTGTTTTCGGAGGGATCTATATGATCATCAAGGTCTTCACTGATTATCTCCTTAAAAAAAGACTCATTAACACAGGACATGTTGAAAAAGCTGAAATTCTAGAACCTGCTAAAGACAAAGAAGTAAACAGCTATCCGACGCTCAAATGGGGGTTGGTCAGTTTTTTTGCAGGGGCCGGACTTGTACTGATCGCATTTATAAGCAGGCTTGATGTTGCTTTCTCCCGTAATGACGATGCCTTGTTTTTCGGAATTGAGCTTGTCGCCATTTCACTTGGGTTCCTCGTGTATTTCGCAATTACCCGAGTCAGGAAAAATTAGTAATAAGCAGTGATCGTCAATGCGAGTCTGCCTGCCGGCAGTCGGAATGAAATGGAGTAACTGTCATTGCGAGCGAAATGAAATGGAGCGTGGCAACCGGAGCGTAGCGGAGCTCAACGAAGTTAATCTTTATTGCGCAGCAATTAACATGAGATTGCTTCGGTCGTGCCTCCCTGCCTGCCGGCAGGCAGGCCTCGCAATGACGCGTTTCGGTCGTACCTCCCACATCCTAAGCTTAGTCTCCCGGCTAAGCTTTTTTTATGACATAACATCTGGTCCGGATTCCTGAACAATATTTAACCGGTATTGTTATCCATTTTTAAACTGACAGAACCATGATAACCACACAAAATCGCATCACCGTATCGGCAACCATTCATGCGCCGGTTGAGAAAGTCTGGAATTACTGGACAGATCCCGTGCATATTGTGAACTGGAATCATGCCTCCTTCGACTGGCATACTCCAAAAGCCGAAAATGATCTGAAAACCGGAGGAAAGTTTACGTACCGGATGGAAGCCCGGGATGGCAGTATGGGTTTTAATTTCTCGGGAGAATATACCGAAATATTGCTGCTTAAAAGAATAAAATTCAGGCTGGATGACGGCAGGAAAGTGCAGGTTCTTTTTGAAGCAAACGGAGAAGAATGTATACTTACGGAAACCTTTGAGGCAGAACCAATGAACTCTTTGGAGCTGCAGCAGCAGGGATGGCAGGCGATCCTGGACAATTTCAGGAATTACGTTGAAAGATCAGGTTTATCAACGCAAACCAATGCTATTTGATCAAGCCTTCAATCATAGAGTGTCATTGCGAACCTGCCTGCCGGAATGGCAATGCAGGCAGGCGGAATGAAATGGAGTAACTGTCATTGCGAGCGAAATGAAATGGAGCGTGGCAACCGGAGCGTAGCGGAGCTCAACGAAGTTAATCTTTATTGCGCAGCAATTAACATGAGATTGCTTCGGTCGTGCCTCCCTCGCAATGACGAAGAATCCTTAACTAAACAACATGGAAATACTGACTCAAATTTAATAATTATGGCATACGTAAGTACATATTTGAATTTCTCCAATAAAACCGAAGAAGCTTTCAACTTCTACAAATCAGTATTTGGCGGAGAATTTATGGGAGATATCATGCGTTTCGGAGATGTTCCTCCCTCACCGAACATCCCGCATATGCCTGAGTCCGACAAAAACCTGGTAATGCATGTGGCCTTGCCCATTTTGGGCGGCCATTTGCTGATGGGGTCAGATGCCCCGGAATCCATGAATTTCAGGATCAGCACGGGTAACAATATGTATATTATGCTGAGTCCGGATACCCGGGCTGAAACCCGGCGCCTGTTCAATGCACTCTCCAAAGAAGGGAACATAGAAATGGAATTGCAGGATATGTTCTGGGGAGATTATTACGGAAGTTGCAGTGACAAATTTGGCGTGCAATGGATGTTTAATTGCAGCGAAAAGGGAAAGTGATTGGTTTCATCAATCATATTCTCACGCGTATAGGAAGGGTGTTCAGATTAGGGTGTGCCTTTTGCTGGCAAGCTAGGAATGCATATTATTGAAATTCTTTCATTTGCATAAGGAGACATCAATATTATAGCGGTTAACGCTGAACATAGCGATGTCCCCCGCTGGCGGGGGTGAGGGGGTGGACTTACATGAATTCATTTTGTTTTCGTGTTAACTTAATATTCGAAAATTTATTAATATTTAGTATTAGTAACATGCGATAATCCACCCCCAGCCCCCGCCAGCGGGGGATATCGCATTTGCAAAACTCAACTCAAAATAATAAAGCGAGTGCCTGGGTATATAGAATAATTTCTAAGCCTGACGGCCATGGTTGCATACTCCGCCGAGCCGGGGATTGCCACAGTCGTCGTACCTCCCCGCCTACCGCCTGCTGGTAGGAAGGGCCGGCAGGCCTCGCAATGACGCGTTTCGGTCCGGTAAATTTTTCTTCCCCCCGCCACAACATTTCCTCCAATTTTAACGTATAATTACGTTACATTAAACAAAACTACTAACTAACCTTGGACACCTATGTTAAGGAAATGCTACTCCATTGCCCCTGCTTTATGTTTATTTTTTGCTCTGTCAGCACAACTTCAGGCCCAGCAGGGATCTTTAATCAGTACCGGAACCGATCAGAAACAGTTGCTCCAGGCATACAGGCTGGTTCTTGAAAAATCATCGGATGACTATCGTGACGGCACTGCCGTTTGGGACAATGAATTGTTCCCGGGATATGGTGAACATTCCATTTACTGGATCATTGACGGCTCCAATGCCGGCAAATTCGTTTACCCGGGCGAGATTCCCGAAACATACCCGTATGTAACCCGAAGTGCATATAGTCATTTTAACATTTCCAATCAGAATCAGCACGCCGTTCAGTTCAAAAAACATGCGAAACGCGTGGCCATATTTAAAAGCCAGTACAAGGCCAATGAAACCACCCTCTCGTGGGAGGCCATGTATTTTGAACAGTTGTTTTCGGAACATCTCATGGACGATATATCCTACATCGTGAATGAGGATTCCATTACCAAAAAAGGCCTTGATCCGAATACCGAACTCCTGATCATTCCTGCTTTCGCAGCAAAGGATTCCAATTATACTTTCTATATCGACAGCATCTTTTCGGTAGTACCCTCGCTTGGAACACAAATACAGGAATTCACCTCACGCGGAGGCAGGATCTATGCCGAAGGCAATGGCGTATACTTCCTGCAGAAATCCGGATTCCTGGAAAACGGAGCCGTCAATTACAAGACGGGCAATTTTGGAAGCGGGCTGGAACAGGTAACCACAACTCCCCTGGCCGATGCTCTTAATTATGGATTTAATGGAGCCGCAGGCAAAATATACGGCTCAAAATTCCCAACCATCAATTCATCACGCATCCATGCATCCGGGACATTGGCCGGGAATCCCTGCATTTTCTATATTGACCCGGCCCATACATCGGGCAGCCGGGTTTTATGCAACACAGGTTTGCCAACGGTACACGGCCTCACTGAAGACAGTAACGAAAGCATGCAGATCAGCTATACCTTGTCGGCCATTCTGTCGGCTTTCTCATATGAGGTAGATTACACCCGCAAAGTTCGCAATGAACTGATGGGGTCAATGGCCACTGGTGACAATGCCACCTCCTACGACCGGACTGATACGATCAGCGTGGAAATCCGCCTGAGAAACCTGCACAACGAAACCATCTCAGGCATTTCTGTTACCGAAAACATTTCAGGGTATTTTACGCTGCTGGACATCACTTCGGGTGATGCTTATACCCTGAATGGAAAACAACTGGCTTTTTCAGGGATTTCCCTTGCCCCACATACCGAAAAAATTATTGTTTACCGGGTGATTACGCCCAAACCCGAAAGCGATGCCCACGAGCATGTGGATGATTTTATTGCCCGGGGAACACTCGCAACTGTGTCAACCGGCCAGCTGCAATACAATTACGGAGGCTTCCAAAACACATTTATCAAGGATAAGAATTATGCCGACCTGGTTTTCAGCGCCCGCATCTTTGCCGATACCGACGTAAACTGGAAGAACTTCCTGAACCTGGAATACCAGCCATTCAAGGTATTCATGATCATGGAGAACAAATCGCGCTCCCCTGCCCTGAATACCGTGTATACACAATACATTCCGAAAGACGTTCCTTTTTATTGGAGTGATAATTCCATCAACATTCCCATCCTGAAAACCCCGGGAGGTAAATATGTGGATGTACTGAAAGGCAGCAATGACGAGAACAATCCGGAATTCGACATGGATTCCGACGGTCACCCCGACGTATGGCTCGACACCGCTTCCATATTCCCCAAAGGTTATACTATTGTTGAAGAGGAAGTATACTGGGCCAACCCATGGAATCACCTGCGAACAGGCCTCGATGATTTTGTTTTTGAAGACATTGACCACGACGGCAAGGTTGCGCTTGACAATGATGGTGATGGCATTGTGGATGTTGAAGAACCCGGTGACCAAATAAGGGTATGGAAAGTGACCTGGGATATCGGCCGCGTGGAAGGCTATGAATACCACGATCCCTATTGCAGCTATGAAATCTGGGTTGATCCGCCCGACCTGGTGCCGCTGGCTGCCGGCGTGGGATATGCCCACGGGACCATCGAAGATCCCTACCCCAATATGTTTTATCCCTACACCGAAAACATCGGGTCTGCCAATCTGGCCGACACCACCTGGAGCCACTGGATGGAAAGGGATGAAGAGGGCAGTGTGATCTGGAAGCAGTTGATCCATCAGCGGATCAACAATTACGAAGGATTCACCTTCATTGACACAGCAGATGCCAATTACAGGCCTTTACCAACCGACAGCGTCATCGGCACCTGTCCGCAACCTCATCGTGAATTCATTGCCGTACTTTCTCTTGGCGGCGAAGAAATCGACATGACCCATTATACCCCGCAGCAGTCGCTTTACTCCAGGGTAGACTATAAAACTGTATTTGGAGAAGAACGGGTGACTCCCATACGCACTACCTATACCTATTGGGCACCATTACCCAATCCGTTGCAGTTCGAATACCTTTCAAACAATTACCAGATCACCGACACCCTGGGTCAACCGCTCGAAGAGCTCCCCGAATACGGCCCGGCCAAACTGATCTTCGACATGGATGCCTCCACGGAGTACACCTATTATTGGATCCGCAATGTTGGTTACGACGTGGATTTCAACGATCCTTCCGAAGCCATGGACGGTATTGAAAGTCTTGGCGATGGTGTATTTGGATACTTCATCTATGAAATTCCCAAAGGAATGGGCGGTTACCGCATCACGCTGCCCAAAAACGACGACGGAAGCTATAAAACGGAAGAGATTGTCAGCATTGACGAACAACCCTTCACCAGGTGGATCGACAATCCCAATACGCTCAATGAAGTGGAAATCTGGGAAACACCTTTTGCTTACCAGGTGTACATTCCACAGTTGCTGATACCGCCGGCTCTCGACGATGACAATTTCGACAACCAGGATGACTGGATTGACGACCGGGGCGACCGGTTTGAATCGTCAACGGGCTATCTGCACGATGCGTTCATGCCCGGTGATGGTGGAGATTATGAAGACTACCCGGCCGCTCCATTCCAGGATGACATATATGGAGAGGTGAATTCCGGATGGTACAACGGCGCCGATAACACTTATGGCGACGACTTCTTTGAAGACCTGGGCAAAAC
>CAZLLD010000134.1:0-5778 GCA_964560225.1 uncultured Bacteroidales bacterium | reverse complement strand
ATGCGTTCAGCACTGGTTTGAGGCGAAATCAGGAAGATGTTGTGCAGACCGTTTTCTTCAAATACCTGCCGGTATTCCTCCTGGTACACGTCCAGGGGCAAATCGGGCAGAATGATCCCATCAATGCCAGCCTCAGCACAGTCGCCACAGAATTTTTCCATACCATACTGCAACACCGGGTTGATATAGCCCATAAGCAATAGGGGAATATCTGTTGTTCTCCGGATATCTTTCAATTGACTGAACAACAATTTCAGACTCATGCCATTTTTCAACGCCACACTGCTGCTGCTTTGAATAACGGGACCGTCGGCCATCGGATCCGAAAAAGGCATTCCGATCTCGATCATGTTGGCCCCGGCATCGGATAGTGCTTTGATTACTGGCACGGTTGAATTGAGTGCAGGATGACCGGCCGTAAAATAAATGGACAGTATATTGGATTTTTCTTTAAAAAGTCGGTTAATGCGATTCATAGGTTCACTTTTTTATATCAATTGATGATCATTCATGTATTTCATATAGGCGGCCATGTCCTTGTCTCCGCGACCCGACAGGTTTACCACCACCACATCTGACTGGTTGAATTTTATCTTCTTCAGGGCGGCCAGGGCATGAGACGATTCCAGGGCCGGAACGATGCCCTCAAGTCGGGTTAGCCGGAAGGCAGCCTCCAGTGCCTCGTCATCGGTGGCGTGTTCAAAAATAGCCCTGCCGGTTTTATACAGGAATGAGTGTATGGGACCAATTCCGGGATAATCCAGTCCGGCTGATACCGAGTAGGGTTCCTGTATCTGCCCGTCTTCATTCTGCATCAGCATGGTGCGGCTGCCATGGATAATACCGGGGTGACCCAGCACCATGGTAGCTGCCGATTCTCCGCTGTCGATGCCCTTGCCGCTGGCCTCCACGGCAACCAGTTTCACCTTTTCATTATCGAGGTAATGATAAAACGCTCCGGCAGCATTGCTTCCGCCACCCACACAGGCAACAATATAATCGGGATCGGGATTGCCTGTTTGTTCCTGCAACTGCCATTTCATTTCTTCACTGATAACCGCCTGCAGTCGGGCTACCAGGTCGGGATAAGGATGTGGCCCCACTACAGAACCAATAATATAGTGCGTATCAACCGGATTGTTGATCCAGTCGCGTATGGCCTCATTGGTAGCATCCTTCAACGTCATGTTGCCGCTTAGCACAGGCACCACCTCAGCGCCCAGCATTTTCATACGCAACACATTGGGCTCCTGCCGTTCCACATCGAGTTTGCCCATGTATACAATACACTTTAGTCCCATCAGCGCGCAAACCGTTGCCGTTGCCACGCCATGCTGTCCTGCCCCCGTTTCGGCAATGATCCGGGTCTTACCCAACCGTTTGGCAATCAGAATCTGCCCCACCGTGTTGTTGATCTTATGCGCCCCAGTATGATTGAGGTCTTCCCGCTTCAGGTAGATTTTTGTGCGGTGAAATTCCGAAAGCCTTCCGGCATAATACAATGGAGAGGGCCGTCCCACATAATCCTTAAGAAGGCTCGCAAATTCCTTCTTAAATTCCGGATCATCCAGGATCTTTAAATAATTCTGCCGCAGTTCTTCGATGTTTGGGTACATCATTTCGGGTATGAAAGCACCTCCGAATTCGCCATAATACCCCTTTTCATTTACACCATACTTCATTGATTGAATCCTTTTATGTCTTTAATAAATTTTCTGATCTGTTCCATATTCTTTATTCCGGGTTCCGTTTCAAACCTGCTGTTGATATCGAGGGCATGAAGAGCCGGATGTTTAAACGCATTGATGGCAGGGATATCCTGCGGACCCAGGCCTCCGCTCAGGAAAAAAGGTACCTGCAACTGATAATTCGCGATGAGGTTCCAGTTGAATTTCATTCCACTTCCTCCATGAAGAATCGATTTGGTGTCAAAAAGAAAGTAATCGCACGAATCCACATAGGGTTTCAGCTGGTTGAAGTTAAAATCATCATCCATGCCAAATGCTTTGATAACCATGGTTCCGTGTGAGCGAACACGTTGGCAATACTGCGGTGATTCCGATCCGTGCAGCTGCACCAGGTCAAGTGAATAACTGCCCGCAATGCTCATTACCGTAATTTCTTCTTCATTAACAAAAACGCCCACTTTCAAAATCCCTTTCTTCACCTGCCGGAACAGGTCAGGATCAGGATTTTTTCCGACAAACCTTGTTGACTTGGGGTAAAAGATAAATCCCAGGTAATCGGGACCTGCATCGCTGATTTCCCTTATGTTCAGGGGATTCCGCATGCCGCAAACCTTCACCTTAATCATGGTCAAAAAGAATCAGTTTCACAAACTCTGAAAATGCCTGGGCGGGTTCCGGTGTGCGCATGAAGTTTTCCCCGATCAGGAATCCCTGATAACCGCATCCCCGGAGTTTCTTAATGGTGAGGGGGGAAGTAATGCCGCTCTCGGAAACCTTTACAAAGGTACCGGGTATTTCCGTCGAGAGTCTTACCGAAGTTTCCGTATCCACAGTGAAAGTTTTGAGATTGCGGTTGTTCACCCCAACCATATCCACAAATTCATTCAGGTGGTCAAGCTCATCCTCCTGATGCACTTCAAGCAGTACCTGCAGTTGCAGTGAACGGGCAAAGCGGGCCAGTTCCTTTGTCTGTTCCACCTCCAGGGCAGCTGCTATGAGCAGTATGGCATCGGCGCCTATTGATCTCGCTTCGGTAATCTGATATTCATCAACAACAAAATCCTTGCGAAGAATGGGAATGGGGTTCAGCTCGCGTGCCCGAATCAGATCGGCAGCAGTGCCGCCAAAGAACCTTTCATCGGTAAGCACCGAAAGTGCTGATGCTCCTGAGCGGAAATAGCCTGTGGTAACTTCTTCAATGGTGGACATAGAATTGATCACTCCGCGGGACGGAGACTTTCGTTTGAATTCTGCAATGATCCCTGTTTTCTCAGGGTTCAACAGAAATTCGGTAAATGAGAGTGGTTTGCGCTGAAAGTACTTGCTTTTTTTAAGCCGGCTGACAGGAACCGCTTCCTTTGCCAGCGCCACTTCCTTTACTTTATGGCTGATGATTTCATCAAGTATGGTCATGCCTGCAGTTGAATTAGTTTTTTGAATGCATCCTTGGCCCTGCCGCTTTGAAGCGACTCCGTTGCCAGTGCTTTGCAGTCTTCAGCTGATCTTCCGGGATAATAACACATCAATGCCACCTGCGAATTGGCAATAACCACCTGGGTTTGCGTTTGAGTACCTTTCCCTTCAAGAACCGCCCTGAAAATATCTGCTGATTCCTGGACGGTGCTTCCGCCTTTCAGATCTGCCGGGGTTGGCCTCCCATATCCAAAGTACTCCGGAGATACAATCTCTTCCACCCCGTTCAGGATATACTTGAAATCACCGGTCAGTGAAATCTCATCGTAGCCATCGAGACTGTGGACAATGGCATACCGTTTATCCGACTGCTGGTAAAGATAGTTGTATAAACGGGCCAAATCCAGACTGTAGACACCGATTAATTGTTTTTTCGGGAACGCCGGATTCACCATGGGACCCAGCATGTTAAAAAAGGTTTTCACTTTCAGCGCACGCCTTACAGGAGCCACGTTCTTCATAGCCGGATTGAAAAGCGGGGCATGCAAAAAACATACTCCCGTTTGATCGATTTCCCGGCGCAGCTTATCGCAGTCCGTAGAAAACCGATATCCGAAAAATTCCAGGATGTTCGACGAACCACAGGCCGACGACACGCCGTAATTGCCATGCTTGGCCACTTTGGCTCCCGCACCGGCCAATACAAAGGTCGACAGTGTGGAGATGTTGAAGGTATCCTTACCGTCACCTCCGGTGCCGCATACGTCAATGGTGTCAAAGCCATCCAGATCGACCCGGTTGCATAAATTCAGCAACGCATCGCGGAAACCCGTCAGTTCATCTACGGTGATGCTGCGCATCAGGTAAACAGTAATAAAAGCTGCCATCTCCGACTCAGAATATTTGCCGGTGGCAATATTGGTAAGCACCTCTTCAGCCTCGTTGCGGCTGAGGGTCTTGTGATCAAACAAATAGTTCAGTATTTTTTTCATTACTATGTTTTTTTCCTTGTTGGTTTTTTTTCGGCTCTTGGCTCTTGGCTCTTGGCTCAAAATTCAAAGCTCGCAGCTCGTAGCTCACAGCTCGAAGCTAACGGCTAACGGCCAATGGCTAATGGCTACTACTCCATCTCCACCCAGTTCCTCACAATATCCATTCCCTGTTCGGTAAGCACTGATTCGGGATGAAACTGCAAACCACGGACATCGTATTGTTTGTGGGTGATGCCCATGATGGTGCCC
Source organism: uncultured Bacteroidales bacterium (assembly GCA_964560225.1). Lineage (GTDB taxonomy): Bacteria > Bacteroidota > Bacteroidia > Bacteroidales > UBA10428 > UBA5072. The sequence continues at coordinate 1,436 of CAZLLD010000134.1, read as the reverse complement.
TCCTCGTCATCACAGGTGATGGTAAAGCAATCGGGCAGGTTTACACGTGTAACTACCCACGAATGATAACGCCCTGCGATAATCGTTTCGGGGAGACCTTTGAACAAAGGTTCTTCAGGTTGGATTATCCTGACAGGTGTTGCCAATCCGTGATACACACGGCTCAGATTGGTCAGTTTAGCCCCAAAGGCTTCCCCGATAGCCTGATGTCCCAAACAAATTCCCAGTATACTCTTGCTGGGTCCGAGCTGACGGATCAGATCCAGGCATATTCCGGCTTCAACAGGAATTCCGGGACCGGGTGAGAGCAATATCTTATCGTATTTTGCCGCATTGGCAATTTCAATCTGGTCATTCCGGAATACATCCGGATGCGTACCGGTTATTTTTTCAATATAGTGTACCAGGTTGTAGGTGAAGGAATCGTAATTGTCAATTACCAGAATCTTTTTCATGGAGAGTTTGGATTAAATGATTTCACTTGCCATTTCAATGGCCTTTTTAAGAGCTCCCAGCTTGTTATTAACCTCCTGAAGCTCGCTTTCTTCACTGGAAATAGCCACAATACCTGCACCTGCCTGGTAATACAGCTTATTGCCCTTGCTCAGGAAAGTACGGATCATGATGGCATGGTTGAATCTCCCGTTGAAGTCAAGAAAACCCAGTGCACCGCCATAATAACCCCGGGCCTGGTTTTCATACTGATCAATCAGTTGCATGGCCTTGTACTTGGGCGCCCCGGACAATGTTCCTGCCGGAAAGGTTGCTGTCATCATGTCGGTTACATCGGAACCTTCATCCAGCTCACCCGAAACCGCAGAAACCAGGTGTATTACATGCGAAAAGAACTGCACTTCACGGTATCTTTCAACCGCTACTTTTTTGGCATGCCGGCTCAGGTCGTTTCGTGCCAGGTCAACCAGCATCACATGCTCGGCATTTTCTTTCAGATCGGTTGACAACTGTTGTGCCAGCAATTTATCGTGCTCATCATCACCGGTACGCCTGAAGGTTCCGGCTATCGGGTTGATGTTGGCCCTGCCTTTGTTTATCTTAAGCTGTGCCTCAGGTGATGATCCGAAGATTTTATAGCTTCCGTAATCAAAGTAAAACAGGTATGGTGATGGATTTATTGACCGGAGTGCACGGTACACATTGAATTCATCACCCGTAAACTTTTGGGAGAACTGCCTTGAAAGAACCACCTGGAACACATCGCCCCGGTAACAGTGCTCTTTACCTTTTGCCACCATTTTCTTATACTCTTCATCGGTAATATTAGAAGTCTCGGTACCGGTGGTCTGGAATTTATAGAGCGCCAGGTTACGGCTGTTCAACAGGGTTTCAATCCGCTCCAGTTCGCTGGGTTCACCATTGATGCGGTTCTCAATGATGTGCAGGTTATTCTGAAAGTGGTTGATGGCGATGATGTAATT
>CAZLLD010000133.1:0-5795 GCA_964560225.1 uncultured Bacteroidales bacterium | reverse complement strand
AACACTTCTACATCATAATTATTAAATAAAATTTGTCTGGGTTAAATTAGTATCCGGCATCCAGTTCCTAGCCCAATAATAACTATCTTTGCACCACAAAAAACTAGTTCTATGGCTCTGATTAAATCAGTACGCGGATTTACCCCGCAACTGGGAAGGGATTGCTACCTCGCCGAAACGGCAGTTATAATAGGCGATGTCACAGCCGGTGACCAGTGCAGTTTCTGGTTCAATGTAATTGTACGGGGTGATGTGAATTCCATTAAAATAGGCAATAAGGTAAATATTCAGGATGGTACGGTGTTGCACTGCCTTTACCAGCGATCGGTTATCGAAATCGGGAACAACGTTTCCATCGGACACAACGTGGTCATTCATGGAGCAAAAATCCGCGACAATGTGTTGATCGGAATGGGTGCCACTATTCTGGACCATGCCGACATTGGCGAAAATTCAATTATTGCAGCCGGATCGGTGGTGCTCACCGGAACTGTTGTGGAACCGGGAAGCATTTATGGTGGTGTTCCCGCAAAACGTCTGAAAGATGTGGACCCGGCACAAACCTCGGAAATGATCAACCGGATCGCAGATGATTATATTATGTATGCGGGGTGGTATCAAGAGCCAAGATAGAAGATCTAAGATCTAAGATCCAAGATCTAAGATCTAAGATCCAAGATCCAAGATCCAAGAACCAAGAGCTAAGACAGGAGCAGTGGCAGCAGCCGTCATTGCGAGCGGAACGAAGAGGAGCGTGGCAATCTCTGCGAAACGGAGCTCAATGAAGTTAGCCTAATAGAAGTAGCTACTCGATATAGATTGCCACGGTCGTCGTACCTCCTCCCTGCCTACCGGCAGGCAGGCCTCGCAATGACACGTTTCAGCAGGCGAACTCAGTGTGACTGGCGTTTTCATACAGAGCCTGCCGGCAGGCAGGTCTGCTCAATCTGCGAAAATCTGCGAGAAATTCTTAGCGAGAAATTCTTCTGCGAGAAAATAAATATGTCTGCTTTTAAGAATCACGACCACAGATTAATCTTTTCCAGCGCAATGCTTTCTTCGAAAAACAATTTGGAGATCACCTGGAAAGAGTCGGTGAAATCTGAAACATAGAATTTGTGAACAGGTTCCGGCCTGGTGCTTAACAGTTGATTGGCTTCGAGTATGTGACGCAGGTGGTTGGCCACAATACGGGATGAATCGATCACATCTACCTCAAAATTGAAGAATTTGTTGATTTGGTTCTTGATGATGGGGTAGTGGGTGCAACCCAGGATGAGGGCCTGTATCTGGGCCAGCTCGGGTTTCGAAAGGTACGACCGGATGATGGCATTGCTGATGTCATCGAAAATGAACCCCTCCTCAATCATGGGCACCAGCATGGGAGTAGCCAGTGAGGCAACCGATACATGCGGGTTCCGGGCAATGATTTTGCCCACATAGGTGCCGCTGTTCACGGTTCCCTTTGTGCCAATCACGCCAATGCGTTTGTATTTTGAGCCCGATGTAACATATTCAACAACCGGACTGATCACATCAACAACCAAAGCTTTACCCTCGGCCTCGGCAACAATAGCATCGTAAGCATTTGCCGAAGCCGTATTGCAGGCTACAACAATCACCTTGCATTGTTGTTCCAGCAGGTATTGGGTAATACGGGCTGAATAACCCATAATGGTTTCCTTTGATTTATCACCATAAGGCAAATGCGCGGTGTCGCCAAAATAAACCAGTTTTTCATTGGGTAAAACCTGGCGTATGGCATTGGCCACCGTGAGTCCGCCTACGCCTGAATCAAAAACCCCGATGGGCCGGTCTGTGTTTCCGTTCATGTAGTAGTTAAAAGATCAAAAGTATACAAAAAAGAATTCCGATATCCTCAGGGATACCGGAACCTTTTCACATTAGAAATGTAAATCCGTTTTATTTCAAACCCAGCTTGGCTTTTACCAGGGGCAGAATGTCCTGCGAATCGGGTGAGGTATAAACCACAACACCGCCGGCAGTATCGAAAATGTATGTAAAACCGTTTTCACTGGCAACATCGTCTACGGCTTTGATGGCTTTGTTCTGAACAGGTTGGATCAGCTCGGCTCTTTTCTGGCTGAGCGATTCCTGGGCCTGTTGCTGGAATGAATCGCTTCTTTCTCGAATTGACGCGAGTTCGTCCTCTTTGGTACGTAAAATCAGTGCGCTTGTATTCGGGTCATTGGTGAGTTTTACATAATCTTCATACTTTTTATTGAATTCAACCTGGAGTTCCTCCACTGTTTTTTGAATGGAGGCCACTTCCCGTTCGAACTGTTTCTGGGCGCTGTCCATTTCAGGCATGGCATTTAAAATTTCCTGGCTATTAATATGTCCCAATTTAAGGGTGTTTTGTGCAAACGAGTTCCAGGAGCACAAAAAGAGACCTGTAAGTATCAGAATAACAAAAGGTTTTTTCATTTTTTTTACATTTTAGAGAAAACAAAAGTAAGCAATTAATTTTTATATCCTAATTTTTGCAGCACCTCATCGCTGATGTCATATCGGGGGTTGGTATAAATCATGGTAGGACCGCTTGAGGTATCAAATATGGCTGCGTAGCCGCTTTCAGTGGCCAGATCCTTGATCGCTTTGTAAATTTCGTCCTGAATGGGTTGCACCAGTTCCTGCCGTTTCTTAAACAAGGCACCGTCCTGGCCGAAGTAGTTTTTCTGAAGCTCTTTCACTTCCTTTTCTTTGTTCACGATGGCTTCTTCACGCTGCCGGCGCATATCTTCGGCCAGAAGCACTCTTTCGGCCTGGTAATCGCGGTACATCTTCTCAATTTCAGCATATTTCGATTCGACTTCTTTCTGCCATTCCTGGGATATTTTATCAAGCTGATCCTGGGCGGCTTTATAATTTGGAATGTTGTTCAATATGTAATCGGTATCCACAAAGGCATATTTCTGAGCCATAGCCAGCCCCAGGGGCAACATCAAAACGGCCAGCACAACAAGTAATTTCTTCATAGCAGTGGTTTTATTTTTTGGTTTCTGAAAAATACAATTTAGTTCTATCAAAATCAATACCAAAAAAATCAGAACTGCTGACCCATGGTAAAATGGAATTCAGGGCCATGATATCCGCGTTTTAGTATTTCAGGAGTATACCCTTTATTGGGAACGTCGAATCCCCAGCCCCAGTCGATTCCCAACATGCCAAACATGGGCAGGAATGCACGAAGACCCACACCCAGCGATCTTTTGATGCTAAATGGATTGAACTGTTCAAATTTGGACCATGCGTTTCCGCCTTCGGCAAAAACCAGTCCAAATATAGTGGCAGATGGATTCAGCGAGAAAGGATATCTTAGTTCCATGGTATATTTCACGTACATGTTGCCATCATCAATATAGTAATTTGTACCTTTTTTCAATGAGCGAGGGGTAAGTGATCCTTCAGGGTATCCGCGCAGGGCAACAATATCAGTGCCGTAAAGGTTATAACCCATCATACCGCTTCCTCCGACGTCGAATTTTTCAAAAGGTGACACACCCACTGATTCGTTGTAATAGCCCAGGTAACCGAACTCCGATTTGGCAGAAAGCACTAATTTGCTGAATAAATTTGTATACCAGGCACCTTTAAAGGTCCATTTGTGGTATTCTATGAATTTATATTTAATACTGTTCTCACGATCGAGAATCTCGGTATTGCTGGTCGATTCGACGTCTTCAGGGGCAACAGTCTCATCGTTAGCAACATTTGCCCTGATGGTCATTCTTTCGGCAGATGACAGTTCCCAGAATTTCTCTTTCTTGAACAGTGAGTAAGGTGGTGTAAACTGAGCCGAAAATGAGAATGAGGAACCTTTTCTGGGGAAGATCATCTGGTCCTGTGAACTCCTTGAAAGTGTCAGGTTCAGGTCGATTACCTGGGAATATCCGTCGTCGATTACAAAACTACTGCCCCAGTTTTTCAAGCTGTAACGCTGATAACTCAATTCGCTGTAAAGCACGAAGAAATCATCGGGCCAGGAGAGTCTCTTGCCAAGTCCTACTGATGTGCCCAGAACTCTAAAATGAGCGTCGGTACGACTATCTCCCCAGTTTCTGTATGGTTTGGTTACCTGGTAATAAAACGACATGGAGAAGCTGTTGGGTTTTTTTCCACCGAACCAGGGCTCAACAAACGACAGGTTGTACGATTGGTAATATTTGCCGTTCGACTGCGCCCTGACTGAAACTGTTTGTCCGTCACCGGTTGGAACAGGTCTCCAGGCTTTCGGATCGAGTATTTTGCGGGCCGAGAAATTGGAAAAACGGAGTCCGATGGTGCCCACGAAGCCAAAACCGCCCCATCCGCCTGATACTTCAAGCTGGTCATTGGATCTTTCTTCAACTGCGTATTCAATGTCGACAGTTCCGTCAGAAAAATTGGGTTGCAGGTTTGGCGTCAGGTTTTCAGGATTGAAATGCCCCATGGCAGCTAATTCTCTGATAGACCTGATCAGCAAGGTTCTGCTGAAAAGATCACCGGGAACTGTGCGAACCTCGCGCCTGATCACATGCTCATTGGTTTTGGTATTTCCCTTAACTGTGATTTTGTTGATGTGGGCAGGATCACCTTCCCTTATTCTGATTTCCAGATCAATTGAGTCAACATCAATATTTGCCTCAATGGGAGTGACTTCTGAAAACAGGTAACCCTCATCCATATATTGAGACGAAACCGCATCATCTTCAGAAATAAGTCGTTTGTTAAGATAGGATTGATCATAAATATCCCCTTTTTTCATGCCGAGCACGTGATTGAGTGCTTCTGAAGGGTATTTGGTGTTGCCCACCCAGGTTATGCTTCGGATATAATACTTAACGCCCTCCTCAATAGATAGTTCGAGGCCTATTCTTTTTTTGTTCAGGTCGATGAGTTTTTCGCCAAGGATTTTAGCATCCCGGTAACCGTTCTTATTATAAAATTCAATAAATTTCTTTTTGTCTTCCTTGTATTGAGCATCGATATATTTTGAGGTTTTGAAGAAATTGATGCTTTTTTGCTTTGTTTTCTTCATCGTCCTCCGCAATCGGGAATCTGAAAACACTTCATTGCCTACGAATTCAATATCAGATATTTTAACCCGCTTTCCCTTATCAACATAAATATCCAGGAAAACCTTGTTGCCCATGGATGTATCGGATTTCTGAACAATCTGTACATCACACTTAAAGAAACCCTTGTCGACAAAGTGCTTTTTAATTATTGTTTTCGTGTTGTTAAGCACATTTTCGGTAATCTGATTTCCGGGTTTTAATTTGATTTTTTCGTCAATATCTTTTGTGTCGCTCTTTTTCAGTCCATGGATATTCAGTTTATTCAGACGGGGTTGTTCGGCAAGCTGAATTTCAAGATAAATATTCCTGCCTTCAATTTTCCGGGCCATGATCCGCACATCCGCAAAAAGTCCGAGTGCCCAGAACTTCTCGATGGCATTGGTGATATCTTCTCCGGGTATGGTAATTTCCTGGCCGACAGACAAACCGGATATATTCACCAGGTATGCGGTTTGCAGAAACTTGACACCGGTAACTTCAATGTCAGCGATGGTGAAATCTCTGGGTCTTTGATAATCCATATATTCAGTAACCTGCTTAATGTCATATGGTTGACCGACAAGTGAAGCGGTGAGTAACAGCAATAAGAACGGCAACAGGAAATTTTTCATGTGGAATCAGCAGTTTACATTGATTTTTTTTTAATCTGGTCGGTGGTTTTTCCGAAACGTCTTTCACGTTTCTGAAAACTGACAATTGCTTCATACAGGTGTT
>CAZLLD010000132.1:2772-5968 GCA_964560225.1 uncultured Bacteroidales bacterium | reverse complement strand
TGAAACGCGAAGCATGAAACGCGAAGCATGAAACGCGAAGCATGAAACGCGAAGCATGAAACGCGAAGCCTCAAACTTCATCTTCAAACTTTTCTTTTTAAATAATAATACCCCAACGGCACCACATATAAACTCACAAAAGTGCCCACAATCATACCGCCGATAATGGTAAGCGCCATGGGTTTCTGCAGTTCGGCACCGATTCCGCCAAAAAACAACAGGGGCAGTAATGCAAGTATGGCTGTCAGTGCCGTCATCACAATGGGTTTCAGCCTGCGCTGACCGCCAATCATCAATGCCTTCATTAACGGATACCCCTCCTTCATCAGTTGATTGAACGTATCTACCTTGAGTATGGAATCGTTGATCACCACACCGCTCATTACTACAATGCCAATCATCGACATGAGGTTAATTCCTTCTCCAAACAGCTTAAGGAACAGAAATGCCCCGAAAAGGTCAACCGGAATTTCCAGCAGTACAATGAGTGGCAGGGTAAGCGATTCAAACTGCGAAGCGAGTATAAAATAAAGCAATGCCAATGAAATAATGAATATGACAACCAATTGTTTAATCAATGCCCTGTTGGAAAAGTACGAACCGGCAAAACCAGCTTCAAATCGCCCGTTTCTCATAAGCAGGTCCTTAATACCGCTTTGTGTTTTTCGCACATCCTTTTCGTCAACATCTATCGATATCGGATAGTATGTTCCTTCCTGGCCTGCAATAATTGTTTTCAGGTCCACATCCGATTTTTCCTTCAATAGTGTATTCAGCGGAATGACCACATTCTTTTTGTTGGTTATGGTTAACCCGGCAATGATATCGCGAACATGACCCGGTTTATCACCCAAAATAACCGGTATAAAGTTTTGATTTGCGGTAATGAGTAGAATTTCATTTTCCCTGAAGGCACGCCTTAACACATAATAAACCTGATCATAAGTGACTTCATATAAAGCAAGCAAAGCAGCATCGGTTTTTAGCACCATTTGCTCCTGCCATACGATGTCGCTAATCTTTAAATTGGGGAAAAATTTCCTGAGGCTGTCGATGTTTTCTTTTAGATACGTGTTTCTTTTTTGCCCGAAATCACCGGTGGCTCTGAGTTTGACTAACAGCGGCGGCTCTTTGTCACCAAACAACTGATCGAAAATATTACCGGCATCTTCAAATGAGTAATCAGCCAGTTTGAAATCATGTTTCATGGTGCTTTCAATATCTGTAAACACGGAGTCAAGCGTCTCCGGTGTTTCGGCTTTCAGATACAGCAATGCTTCAGATCCCGATTTGGGCGAATTGTGATCGAGCAGAAATTGTTGTTCTCCGATAATACAGGTATTATGAACGAGATGATTTTTAATGTTGCCGATGAGCGACTGCACCCTCCTGTTGCTTTCCGCAATGTTTACGCGTTCATTCCAGTCGATCCGCAAAACTGTTTCATCTTTAACAATAGGAGGCAGCTTGGTTTTCTTAAGGTCCGTAAATAAGAATGCAGCACCGGCAAGCATCAGCACAATTGCCGACACACTGCCGACCTGATGGCGCATTACAAATTTAAAGCCCTTTTCGTAAAATCTGCCGTAATCAATATCATTAATCCAACGCAGGATTCCCCTCATTTCACCGGATCTTCCGTTTTTAAACAATTGTTTGTAGTAAACAGGTAAAATAGTTATCCCGATAAAAAGCGAGATAAATTGGCTGATGGTTATGGCCAAAGCCTGGTCATAGAAAAGTGCGCCTGTGATACCTCCCGTGAAAATAAGCGGGATATATACTGCGCAGGTTGTGAATACAGCACTGAGCATGGGCCTGAACACCTCATTGGTTCCGTTTATACAGGCCACATCAAGATCGCTACCCCGCTCGCGATGCTGGGAAATGTTGTCAATTACCACTATTGAATTGTCAGTCATGATACTGATCCCCAAAACCAATCCGGCCAGCGACACTACATTGAGCGTAAGTCCGGCAACATGAAAGAATAACAACGAAATGATCAGTGCAGCCGGAAGGGTTAAACCCACCAACCAGGGCGATTTGTAGTTTTTAAGAAAAAGGAACATGACGATAAAAGCCAGAAAAGCCCCCATATATAGGCTCTGGCTGAGATTCTGAATAGAGAAGTCCAGTAACTTTGTCTGGTCGCGCGTTATGGTGAATTCAATATCAGGATAGTCACTGCGGAATATTTCCGTGAGGTTTTTCAGTTCTTTTTTTAAATCGCTCATGCGGGCGTCTGACTGCTTGATGATGGCCATGGTAATGGCATCTTTCCCGTCGGAAACCACCATGCCCTTTTGTTTTTGCGGATGCTGAATAACCTGCGCAATATCTTTCAATTGTAGTAATCTCTCATCGCTTTTCAGGTAGATATTGGCTATGTCCTGCAGGGTTTGAATTTCATTACCAAAACGCACGTTGTACTGATACTGCCCATCCTGAACAGTTAAATTACCCAGGGTTATGTTATTCTGATTCAGAGCTGTTTCAATATCGGTGGTGGTGATTCCCAGTCCTTCTAGTTTGGAATTATCCGGCAGAATGAGTATTTCCGGAAATACCTGGCCGCTTATATCAGCGATGGCTACCTGTGGCAATTGTTCAATACGTTTGCGGATAACCTGACCGGCAAAATTGCTCAGTTCTGAAAACTCGCGTGAAACAGGGAACAGGGGATTTTCATTTTTGCTATTAACTTGTCCATTTTTCAGCGTAAGATTCAGGTAGAATACAGGGATATCTGTGGCGTTGGCCTTGATCACACGAGGCCGTTCGAGGGATTTTGGAAGACCCGACATACCCCTGTCTATTTTTTCATTTACCTCTATAAAGGCATAGTCGATATGGGTGCCATAGTCGAAATCGAGTTTGATCACCGCATTGCCGTCACGGGTTTCGCTTCTGATATCGGCCAGATGAGAAACCTGCATCAGCTGAAGGCGGAACTGGCTCACAATGGCGTTCTCCATTTCACGTGCCGACATATTTTCAGCACTGATCTGCACGGTAATCTTGGGTATGTCGACATCGGGCATCAGCGATACCGGCAAACGAAGCGTTGCAATAATCCCCAGGGCAAGCATTGCCAGGAATGCCATGGTAACGGCGATGGGTTTGTTTATGAGAAATTTAACCATGGAGAAATGTTTCAGGTTGTATCAGATTGTTTAAGGTTGTTCAATATAGT
>CAZLLD010000132.1:0-2672 GCA_964560225.1 uncultured Bacteroidales bacterium | reverse complement strand
TCCAGGTTGTTCAATATAGTTCCAGGTTGTTCAATATAGTTCCAGGTTGTTCAATATAGTTCCAGGTTGTTCAATGTTATTCAATTACAGTCACTTCACTCTTGTTTTGTATTTTGGACCCTTATACTCAGATTGGTTTAAATACATAATCATATTGCTGATTTTGGTACTCAATTGTATCAGTCGGTTTCTTATATCTTTTAATTCTGTCTCGGTAATATATTCATTATCAAAAGCACGATATACTTGTGATCTTGATTCGCCAGCTGATCCCTTGGCAATCGATAAAAACTGGATAAATTCTTTATTACCGCCTCTTTCAAACCCTTCCGCTATGTTATCCATTACTGATCCGCTCGACCGTTTAATTTGGTCTGTTAGCGTGAAGTCTTTCTGAAAGTCCTTGGAATTTTTAATAAGTCCGTTAATTTGTTTACAGTTTATTCTTGCTAATTGCCATATTTCCAAATCCTCAAATCTTTTTATCGTCGACATGAAATTTGTATTTAATAGGAATTACTTATACCAAATGAAACAACCTGAAACTATATGAAACGATATGAAACAATCTGAAACCATATGAAACCAAATGAAACTATCTGAAACAATCTGAAACTACTTAACTTCAATCGAGGACTCATGCGCCAAATTCAAATTCCCGCTCACAATTACCGTATCGCCGGGTTCGAGGGTAGCTCCTTTATCGGGATGGGCTTTCACCGAATACGAATCGCTGTTTTCGAGCAGGGTTTGAATATAAGTCCAGTATGCCTTACCATCTACAACTTTGAAAAGCACTTCCTGGTTATCGCGCTGTACAACGGCAGATTTAGGAACTACAAGCTGTTTGGGCACCTCATTTTCAATCAGCACTTGCACATTCATACCGTCCATGAGCCGAATCTCACTTTTAAGTACAGCCTTAACCTGTATCATACCATTCTCGTCCACCATGGGGTTGATTTCTGAGATCACCGCCTTAAATGTCTTATCCTGCATGGAGAAAGGGATAACCTTTACCTCCTTGCCTTCTGATATGTCATTTAATTCCGGTTCCAATACCGGAAATTCAACTTCAAAAAGTGAGTTATCGATAAGTGTGCAAAACTCTGTACCGCTTCCTACCTGTTCGTGCAGTTTATATTTCAGACCGGCAATGATTCCAGTAAACGGAGCGCGCAGTTCAGTGGAGGCATAATCAATGCGGGCAGAGGTCAAACGACTTTTAGCGGCGGAATAACCCGACTGAATGCATGCTGTTTCAAAAACCTTCTTTGGAATGCTGGCACTGTCGGCCAGTGAATAATTCTGACCTATCAGCAAATCCTGTAACTCAAACCGTGCCTGTTCAAAAGCAACCCGTGCCTGTTCAAGTTGTTGAAATAATTTATCCTGCCGTAAACGGGCAATAACCTGACCGGTACTCACACGATCCCCGTTTTTTACATGAAGTTGTATCAACTCTTCAGAAGCGTTGAATTTAAGGATGCTTTTACTTCGTGCGTTCAGTTTGCCGTTGCTCACCAATTCTTTTTGAAAGGCTGAACTTTTCAACACGATCACATCCACCGGGTTTTTCTCAGCAATAAACTGGCGTTTTTCAGCATCGGGTTCGTTTTTATCCTGTTTTGATGCACAGGCTGTTATTATCACAGCAAGAATCAGAAGGGGGAATTTCATGTTATTAGAGATTGTTTCAGATTGTTTCAGATTGTTTCAGATTGTTTCAGATTGTTTCAGATTGTTTGAAATTTCATTCTTTCATTTCTTCAATCTTTCATTATTTTTCAACTTCACCACCATCAACACCACATTATCCTCCTCCTTCAACCCTTCCGCCATTTTCCTAAACTCTTTTTTCTTATCAGGAAAAATGGTATCCTTCTCAGAAAAATCCTCTTCTTCAATTATATTCAATAAATCGATCGGTGCAACAGGCATAAAAAGAGTTTGATCATTGCCATTCCCGGCCGGCCAGAATTCCGGCCCGCCATCCCAGTCGTTAATAAAACCTGCAGACTCACCATATTCCTTAACCAGGAATGTGCTTTCGGAAAGTTTCCGTTGATAAAGTACATTCCTATGTAAACTATCAGCAAAATTAATGGTTGAAACAAATACCTGCCCGGCGGCCTCAACCGTGCTTGCAAAGAAGTATATATCCGATACCTTCCGGAATTTATTCATTGAGGCAGGATTCTCAAACCTTGCATCATCAGGTAACCTGTATTTCCCAAGGTCGATGTAATAAGCAGGCACGAATTTATCTTCTTTAACAGTATAAACTGTGTCGTTATACATGGTTTTAAAGTAGTACTTGTCCATATAACTATAGCATGGATTGAATCCCCAATAGCTGATCATATATGAAGACCCGGTATTATTCTCCCATTTAAAGTGGTTTTTCACTGTACTGAGGGTGTCATTATTACGGTTAGTGAGTCTTAGTATACAATCCTCAAAACCTAGTGATCCATCGGTATAGGCGACAAATCTGTCTTTACCCAACGTGTACATATACAAAATATCAGGAACAGAAACCGACTCAATGAAAGTGCCATCAAAGGAAAAATATAAAATTTTACGGCTCCAGTTGGTCTGAAGCGCAATGGTTTTGTCTTTTTCGTTTACGACAGCCATTCTGATCAGATCAATTTCATTGGGGCCTTTGC